>CAZHLZ010000255.1:0-5690 GCA_964532475.1 uncultured Chitinophaga sp. | reverse complement strand
TAATGTCAAATTTTTATTTATCCTTGTAATATGAATTTTTTGGGACATCTATATTTATCTGATAATAAGCGAGAATTGATGCTTAACAATCTTTTTGGAGATTTTGTCAAGGGGAAAGATATTTCAAGATATCCGATAGAAATTCAACAAGGAATTACACTTCATCGAAAAATTGATAATTTTATTGATAGACATCCTTTGGTCTTGGAATTATCGCACAAATTATTTGCAGATTTACCAAAAGTTTCTGCCATTGCCATCGATTTATTTTTTGATCACCTGCTAGCTAAAAA
The DNA here is from genome assembly GCA_964532475.1 of uncultured Chitinophaga sp. Classification (GTDB taxonomy): domain Bacteria; phylum Bacteroidota; class Bacteroidia; order Flavobacteriales_D; family Crocinitomicaceae; genus M2408. The sequence goes on along the minus strand of CAZHLZ010000255.1, from coordinate 5,397 downwards.
TTGGAAAAAATTTCATTCATGTGATTTAAACATTTTTTTGGAAAATTTTTATCAGTCTGTAAACTTAAAATCAGAGCATTATTCGGATGAATTTCGTTTCATGATTGAAAAAATGATTGAAATAAATTGGATTTCCTATTACCCCAGTATAGAAGGCCTTGACAAGGCTTGTAATGGTGTTTCTAGCCGCATATCTTTCCCCAATGAATTAAAAAATGGAAAACAAGTTTTTTTGAAATTTGAAAAGGAAATAGAAGCTGTATTTTATCCTTTTATGGAGGACGCTAAGCGTAATTTTGACATCTTGTATTGATTTTTTTTGTAACTTGCTTAAAATTTTAAGTACTATTTTGTTCTATAAAAAACATAAACAGCTGATAATCAGATTATTTTCACTAGTTTTAATTTTAGTGATTTTCATTTATTTTTTCACCTGTTCTTCTAAAAAATCAAAGGAAAATAATTCGGAAGCAGTACAAGGAATTGACCTTCCTGAAATTTTAAAAAGAGGAAAACTGACCGTCTTAGCAGAAAATAGTTCAACTTCCTATTTTATTTATCGAGGAAATAAAATGGGCTTTGAATACGAATTATTAAAAGAATTTGCGCAAGAAATTGGTGTTGAACTAGAAGTAAAAACGGTCACAAACCTGGATGAAATTAATGCAGAATTAAATGATGGAGAAGGCGATATTATTGCTTGTAACTACACCATCACTAAGGAAAGACAAAATGAAATTGATTTTAGTATCCCCTTTCTGCGAACTAGTCAAGTCCTCATTCAACGGAAACCAGATGGTTGGGAAAATATGTCAGATGAAGACATAAAAAAACAACTTTTAGTGGATCCAATTCAATTGGCAAATAAAAAGATTTATGTTTGGAAAGAATCGAGTTATTACCAAAGATTATTGCATTTGCAGGAAGAAATTGGAGATTCAATTTTAATTCAGGGAGAAACTGGTGAAGTTTCAGGCGAGGATTTAATTGAACAAGTTTCTGAAGGAACAATTGATTACACGGTAGTTGAAAAAAACATTGCACAAGTAAATAGACGCTTTTTTGAAAATATCGATATTGATTTGGAAATCAGTGTGCGTCAAAAAATTGGTTTTGCCTTGAGAAAAACCTCTCCTTTGTTAAAGGCACGTCTGAACCAATGGTTGACAAATTTCATGAAAAAAGCGGCCTATAAATACATGAAACACAAGTATTTCGAACTGGCGCAAATTACGACTAAATCTCAAGATGCATTTTCAAGTTTGAAAAGTGGTCAATTATCCAGATTTGACGCTATTTTTAAGAAGGAGGCAAAAAAATACAATTGGGATTGGCAATTAATCGCATCCATAGCATATCAAGAATCTAAGTTTAATCCAGATATTACAGGATTTGGTGGGGCTTATGGAATGATGCAATTTATGCCTGGTGTTGGACCAAAATTTGGTGTTTATCCAAACTCTCCTCCCGATGTGCAGATTGCTGGTGGAACAAAAAAATTACACAAAGATTTTCAATCTTGGCCAGAAATTAAGAATAAAACTCAGCGAATAAAATTTGCTTTAGCATCCTACAATGCTGGTTTGGGACACATAAAAGATGCTCAACGTTTGGCAGAAAAACATGGTTTAAATCCAACGATTTGGGACGATAATGTTGAAACGATGGTTAAAAATCTTTCACACAAAGAATATTACCGAGACGAGGTAGTGGAGAATGGTGCTATGCGTGGTGCTCACAATCAAAAGTATGTAAACACCGTGTTTAATAGATATTTATCTTATAAATCGATGTATAAATAAGTTCCCTTTTTAATGATTTTAGAGAATGACTTCATAAAAATTCAGTTAGAACCTGTGGGTGCTGAATTAAAATCTGTTTATTGCAAACAAGCCGAAAAAGAAATACTTTACGATGGGAAAAGTCCTTTTTGGAATCGATCTGCTCCTGTTTTGTTTCCAATTGTTGGAAGACTAAAGGAGAATAAGTACAAATTAGAAGGAAAATTTTACGATTTGTCCCAACACGGTTTTGCACGAAATGAAGTATTTGAAGTAATTGAACAAGGCGAAAATTTTGTTGTGTTTTCATTAAAATCTTCAGAAAGAAGTTTGGAAATCTTCCCCTTTGATTTTGAATTACAAATAACGTATAAAATTGATAATGAAAAAGTAACAACAAGGTATACAGTAATTAATTCAAGTGTAAATGAACTAAAATTTTCGATTGGTGCACATCCAGGTTTTGTTTGTCCGATGGAAGAAAATGAAAGTTTTGACGATTATTATTTAGAATTTGAGGAGCAAGAAAAATTAGAACGACATTTATTAAATTGTGAAACAGGATTATTTACAGGAGAAACTGATTTACTCGGGGAGCGTAGTTCGACCTTAAATTTAGATTACACGCCGTTTTTAAAAGATGCAATTGTTTTTAAAAATTTGAAATCTACGTGGATAAAATTAAAGTCCAAAAAATCATCCTATTGTCTGACTTTTACTTTTGAGAATTTTCCGTTTTTTGGAATTTGGACCAAAGAAAACGCTCCATTTATTTGTTTAGAACCTTGGTGCGGTCTAGCAGATTCTGAAGACAGTTCACAAGAATATGACCAAAAAGAAGGAATTAATTATTTATCGGCAGGAGAAAAATTTGTTCGCGAATATTCTTTTTGGGTGAATTTTTAGGAGAAGGTAAAGCAATAATTTTTGTGTATGAAATGTTTCTATTTATTTTTATTTGGCCTTATTGTTTTTTCATGTAATAAGGAAAGTAAACCAAGTTCCCATTACAATAATGGAGAACAAAGAATAAAAATTAGTGGTCACTTTTACAATCAGATTGATTATTCAGGTTACAGCAACTGTGGTTATTTGTTTGTTCCTTTAACTGAGAATTCAGAAAAATTTCATTTAGGATTATTAAAGCCAATTAATATTCCTGATAGTATTTTAGATCTTATTAGTTTGCCTGTCAATTCGGAGAAAGCGTATAAAATTGATTTCATTTTTAAACACTCATTATTTTCTTGTAGTCCAGGCGATGAGTTGATTGGTGAAAATGGAAATTATTCCAAAACATATTACGAATTAATTGAAATTTTGAGAATCAATGAATTGTAAAGTTTATACAAACATTTATCTTGTAGTAACGTGTTTATTGCTGTTTTGGCCTTTAAACGCTCAAGAATTTACTAATAAACTTGTCTTTTCGACTGGTTTTGGCGTAACCAAAGCATACCATTATTCAAAAGACAAAATTTATATTTCATACTTTGAAAAACTAGGTCAAGAAGCTATTCGCTCACATTATTTTTATGATAAAGAACAATTACTTGGTGCTTTATCTTTGACGGGAGATATTAAAATGACCTACTTTTTTCGTAAAAAAATTGGATTGGCATTGGGTATAAATTACGGACAGTTAAATTATCATTTGCAAAAAAATAACCGAGTTGATGTAATTTCTCAAACTGAAATTTCCCCTTATTCATCATCTTTTTCGCTAAATTCAATTAAATTTCAACAAAAATATACAACTTTATCACTGCCTGTAGGAATTTCAACAACAATAGAAATAAGAAAGAAAACATTTATTATTGATAATTTTTGTTCTTACAGCTTACTTTCTAGTTTTAGAACAAATTTAATGAATTCTTCAAATCGAGTTCACAACTTAGCTCTCTCTTTTTTTCAACTTTCTTACAAACTTGGAATAAATTACATTTTTAAAAAATCCAGAAATTTTACTTTCGCAGTTAATCCAGAATTTGATCTTTTTTTCTACAATTCTTTCAGTAATTCAAACTTCAATAAAAAATTAATTTTAATTGAAAACGGTTATTCTGATCGAATGTCTTTAGGTAGTTTTTCGGTAAAACTTAGGTGTTATTATTTGTAAGCCAAGCAATTTATTTTGTATATTTGATATTTCGTAGAAACAAATGGCAAAATTTATTTTAACAAGTATATTATTTTTCATCACATTTTCTGTTTTTGCAGATTGTGCAAGTACGGGAATTACGATGTTCCCAAGGAACTCTTCCATCAAAAAAAATTCAATTTTTATGATTGAAGGCTATGCCAGCAGTCAGCAAGTAATTTTGGATTTAGGGAAAAAGCATCACATTTACCTAAAAAATGGTGACAGCAAAATTAGGCTAATGGTGAGTGAGATTTGTGTTGGACAATTTCTTTTAACCCAAGCCATTCTTAATCCTGAAACAGAACTTGTTGCTGGCTTGGAATACACAGTTTGCATCGATGGTTTGCCCGAATATGAACCTTTAAATCGTTACAATGCAAAAACCGGGAAAAGAGAAGCGATAAAATATAGGATTTTGGCAGATAAGGATGAAATTGCACCAAAAATGAATCAGAAACCTAAAGAAATAGAAAAATCCTTTGTTCCTTTTGGTTGTGGACCAGAAATTTATGTGATTTTTGACAATCCGATCATTGATGATTCTGAGTTGTTGGCAAAAACAAGCCTAAAAAATAAGAGTACAGGCAAAGAAACTACCTATTACATTCCCGTCGCAGGAAATGAAATTTCTATTGGTCATGGAATGTGTTCAGGAGCCTTTATTTTCGATGAAGGAAAGGAATTTGAAATTGAGTTTTCATTTATGGATGCCTCTGGAAATCTTACAAATTGGACAGGTGAACGAATCAGTTTTAGCAAGCCAGAGGAATAAATTAAAACTGTTATGAAGAAAAGGATGTACATATTGTTTTTTTTAATCATAACTATTGTTTGTTCCTGTGCTTCAAATTCTCGAGAGAAAAAAAGGAAAAAATCAAACCTAAAAAATTTCATTGTTTTACAAAAGAATTTAAAATAAATAAAAAGGATGAATTAAAATTCTTTGTGTGCGAAAATGAAAATTTGCAACATTGGGAAAATATAATTGAATCAAAAATTATTTACTCAAAAGATACCATAAATGTTTTAAAAGAATATGAATTGCATTTTAAAAGCAAAGCTGAAAACCTTCATTTTGTTGATTTTATTAATAATGGAAACAAATTTACAGCAATATATTTTTATTCTGGTTGTGCAGGAGATTTGTGTATGGTAGTCCTCAAGGTGGAATTTAAAATTAATGAAAAAGGCAGACTTGTTTTAATCGATATGTTCGACTATGACGAGGAAATAAAACAAAGGGTAGAATGAATTGGTCACAACATCCGTTAGTGTTTGCCTCGCAGTGATTTGCTCAGCGTAAGTAACCATGAAATGATTCCTTTGGCAAAAACAAGCTTAAAAATAAAATTTATGAAGAAAAGCATTCTACTATTTTTAATTCTACTTAATTCATGCAACTATGAATTTATTGAACCACCAGGGCAAACTCACACTTTTCTTTAAATTGATTTCAACAATCAATACTTAATA
>CAZHLZ010000254.1:0-5701 GCA_964532475.1 uncultured Chitinophaga sp. | reverse complement strand
GCAATGATGAATATTCAAGTATTGGATGGTTATGAAGTGAAAAAAATAGTTACTGCTTGTCCTCATTGTTTCAATACTTTAAAAAACGAATATCCTGAATTAGGCGGAAATTACGAGGTTGTTCACCACACACAATTAATTCAAGATTTAATCAACACAGGAAAATTAGCTTTACAAGGCGGCGGAACTTACAAAGGGAAAAAAATTACTTTTCACGATCCTTGTTATTTAGGAAGAGCAAATGATGTGTACGAAGCACCTAGACAATTAGTTGAAAAGCTTGATGCCGAATTAATTGAAATGAAGAGATGCAAAACGAACGGATTATGTTGTGGTGCAGGTGGAGCTCAAATGTTTAAAGAAGCTGAAAAAGGTAATAAAGAAATCAATGTTGAACGTACAGAAGATGCCTTGGAAACAAATGCAACTATTATTGCTACTGGATGTCCATTTTGTAACACCATGATGACAGATGGAGTGAAGAATTTCAACAAAGAAAATGAAATTCAAGTACTAGATGTTGCTGAATTAATCGCAAATGCGGCAGAACTTTAGATCATTGTAATGATAAATTGTAAAATATAAACCATTCAGCTATGAACTTATCAGAACTAAATCCTTCGTCAAAATTGTGGCTTTATCAATCAAATAGGGAATTGAATTCAACTGAAATTCACTGGTTGAATGAACAATTAGCTGTTTTTTCTGAAGATTGGGCTTCGCATGGAACAAATTTAATGGCAGCTGCTGAAGTTATTAATCCATATTTCATTGCTTTTGCTGTAGATTTAAGTCATGCAAATGCTTCTGGATGTTCGATCGATAAATCTGTTAAAATTGTTAAAGAATTGGGCAAAGAATTAAATGTTGATTTTTTTAATCGATTGAAAATGTGGGTGGTGGATGAAAAAAACAATACACAACATGTTTCATTTAAGAAGATAAATGAATATCCAGATTTTTACATTTACAATCCTTTAGTTTCAACATTGGGTGATTTGAATACCAAGTTTAAACTCAAAGTGTCAGACTACATGGATGAGTTGCAATTGAGTTAAGATTATTATTTTTTTCCTAGCTTTATTCTGGAATTGTCAAAATTGGAATTAAACTATATTCAGCCAATTCTTTTGTGTAACTTTCATGGAAAAGGCGTTCAAAAAATGAGTGTTTACGAGGAATTATTCCTAAAATATCAATTGAATTATTCGTGATGTATTCTAATATTCCTTCCTGAATGTCTTCATTTTCTTCAATTTCCAACATGAATTCATCAAAAGGCAAGTACTTTTTTAATTCATTGTAGATAAGAACTGAATCTGTGTTTTTTGCCACGTGAAAAGCCATTAGTTCAGACGATAAATCTTTATATAAGCTTTTGAAAGTCTCCAAACTGCGTGAATTGCCAATCTTTTTTCCATCGTAAGCAAAAGCAATTTTTAAGTCCACTTTGAAGGTAAAATTCATTGGAATTGCTAAAACTGGAACTTTTGAATCCGTAAGCATGGTTTGAGTATTACTACCGACAAACATTCCTTCGTAATAACCAGAGCCTGTTAAACCAATTACGATTAAGTCATAATTTTCTTGTTCCGCTAATTCTTCAATTTCACTCAATAATGAATAATTTGCTTTACAAAAAACATCATAATCCACATTTTTTAGATCTAAGTCAGAAATCCATTTTGTTAAATGATCCTCGTTAATTTCTTGGTAATTGTTAAAATCGACCAATTCAGGTAATTCAGGATTAACCATGGGCAAAGAAAATACATGCAAAAATTGAATTTTTGATTGAAATTTATGTGCTAAATTAATTGCAAAATTTGCAGCATTTCGAGAATTTTCTGAAAAATCTGTTGGTACTAAAATTGATTTCATAAGCCTGTTATTTTCTTTCAAAGCTAGGTACTAAACTTTATTAAAATAATGATTTTTATCAGATTTTGTGTTTTTTTAACTTTTTTTACTATATTCGAAGGTTGATTTATGAAAAAAACAGTACTTTTTGGCTTAATACTTTTACTTATTTTCTCTTGTACCTTGAGTGCAAGACAGGAACAAACTTTGAATAAAAATTTAGTTTTGTACTTAAAATCAATCGAAGAGCAAAATCCACTTGTGCAAGTTTCATTTACGCATCCAGAGTTTGTTAAGTACATTAATTCAAGGGGTGATGAGTATTTTAAACAAATTTTTAGTCCAAATTCAGAGGAAGAATACCTTCAAATTTTGGATCCAGTGATGAAAACTGTCGTGGAAAGTGAGGATCAAATTCATGTATTATTTGAATTAAAGAAGGAATATATTTACCGCGGAGAAAATAAATCTAAACCATTTTTTGTGGTCGCAATCTCTGAAAATGATGGAGAAAATTGGTTTTTCGTGAAATATAGTATGTACAAAAACAAAAATATTTGTAAAAAAATTAAACGTATATTAAATTAAAAAATTATTTTTACCTTATGATAAAATATTCAACCTTTTTTGCGTTTTGCTTGTGCTTTTCTCTTTCCTTTTCGCAAGGATGGCAAGCTGTTGGAGCAAGATCTTTATCGCTTTCAAATGCAACAGTTTGTTTGTCAGATGTTTGGGCTTTTCATAAAAATCCAGGTGCATTGGCTCAATTAAAAAATACCTCGGCTGGACTTTCCTATGAAAATAGATTTTTATTGAAAGAATTGCAAACGCAAGGTTTCGTTGTGGCACATCCTTTGAAAAAAGGGGTTATTTCACTTGGTGGACAATTGTATGGTCAAAGTTTATACCGCACGACAAGAGTAGGATTGGGCTATTCGATGCAATTATCAGAAAAAATTTCAGCCGGTGTACAATTAAATTATCAGTCTGTGAGAATAACCAATTATGGTCAAAAAGGAACTGTTTCTGCCGAAGCTGGAGTTTTAGCTCAAGTTACAGATAAAGTAAATTTTGGTTTTTCTATTTTTAACATCAATAGAGCCAAACTTGCTGATTTTCAAGATGATCGATTTTCAACAATAATGAGCGTTGGAATGTCCTATGAAATATCTTCCAAAGTACAAGTATTTGCTGAAGCAGAAAAGGAAATTGAAAGTAAAATCAGGCCAAAAGGAGCCATGGAATACAAAGTTTCTGACAAATTTTTTATGAGAATTGGCTTCGGAGTGAATCCTTTAGAATTATCATTTGGTTCTGGAATTGCACTAAAAAATGGACTTAAAATTGATTTTGGTAGTGCTTGGCATCAAGTTTTAGGGTTTTCACCTCATGCTGGTTTAACATTTGACTTAAAATCTAAATCAAATGAATAAAATACTACTAATAGCTACTTTATTTTTGTCATTTGGTGTTTTTTCGCAAGCAAAGAATGAGATTGTGCAGCAGCGTATAGAATTGATTTCCGAGCAATTGGAAACTGAAGAAATCGATCTTACGAATGTGGTAGAACAATTGAATTATTATTTTGATAATCCAATTAACATCAATAGCACAGATGCAGAGCAGCTTAAATCGCTTGAATTACTTTCAGATGTGCAAATTAACGACGCATTACTTCATGTGAAACAGTTTGGAAAGTTCATCAGTATCTACGAATTACAAGCTCTAAGATACTGGGATTTGCAAACAATTGAATTAGTGCGACCATTTATTCGTGTGGATGAAAAATTAGACCAATTGCATGTAAGTTTGAGTGAAGCATTGAAATATGGGAAATTTGAAGTTTTTTTGCGTTACCAAACCACTCCCGAACAAAAGGCGGGATATGCAGATGTTCCTGATTCAGTCAAAGAAAATAGTTCAAGTTATTACCTAGGAAATGAAGATCGTTATTATTCAAGATTACGATTTTCATACCGAACAAATTTGAGTGTAGGAGTAACCGCCGAAAAAGATCCAGGAGAACAATTTTTTAAAGGTGCACAAAAAAACGGCTTCGATTTTTATTCTGCCCACGCTTATTTTAAAGGAGGAAAATACGTTAAAGCAGTTGCTCTTGGTGATTATCAAGTGCAAATTGGACAAGCATTAAATCTTTGGTCGGGATATGCTTTTGGGAAAACAGCAGATGTATCAAATATCAAAAAAAATGCACAAGCGTTGAGACCGTACACCTCAGTGGATGAAAATCGATTTATGCGCGGCGCGGCAATTGATTTGGCCTACAAAAAAATGGAATTGACTTTGTTTGGTTCCATGAAAAACGTAGATGCATCTATCATTGAAGATTCACTCTCAGAAGATTTGGAATTCGTTTCAAGTATTGATTTGACTGGTTTTCATAGAACTTCACGTGAAGTTGCAAAAAAAGACTTACTAAGCGAGCGAATTTTTGGAGGAAATTTAAGATACATAAGTAGGAGTTTTACTTTCGGTGTTGCAGCTGTAAATCATTCGTATGATAAGGATTATTCGAAATCAATTTCCTTGTACAACCAATATGATTTTCGAGGAAAACAATTGACAAGTTTGAGTGCGGACTATTCTTACATTTGGAAAAATTTCAATTTTTTCGGTGAAGTTTCACGCTCTACTTTTAATCAAAGTCATGCAGTTTTACAAGGATTAATCATTGCTTTGGATAGTAAAGCATCCTTAAGTATTTTGTACCGTGATTACGGAAAAGGGTATCAAACTTTTTACAACAATGGTTTTGCAGAAGGAAGCAATACGCAAAATGAAAAAGGAATTTATTTTGGATTTAGAACAAAATTAGCTAGTTCCTGGACTTTTAACACTTACATGGATGTTTTCAAATTTCCTTGGTTGAAATACCAGATTGATGCTCCTTCGGCAGGATATGAATTTTTAAGTCAATTAAGTTACAAGCCTAACAAGCAAATGGAGATTTATGGGAGATTTAGACAACAATTAAGACAAAGAAATAGTAGAGATGTACTTGGTCCAATCACCCAAATAGAAGATGTTTATCAACGAAATTATAGATTAAATTTTTCCTATCAAGTAACGGAGGCAATTGCTTTGAAAAGTAGGGTAGAGTATGTTACCATCAATCGTCCAAGCAATACGCCAGAACAAGGAATGATTTTTACTCAAGATGTTTTAATTAAGCCAAAAAGTTCACCCTTTGATTTAGCTTTAAGATACGCATTGTTTGACACAGATTCTTACGATACACGTTTATATACATTTGAAACGAACGCTTTGTACGTTTTCTCCGTTCCAGCATATTATTATCAAGGAAGTAGGGCGTATTTTACCTTAAGGTATTCATTTTTACGCAAATGTGATTTGTGGGTGCGTTACGGAACTTTTATTTATTCAAATAGAACAAGTTTGAGTTCAGGAGCTGAAGAAATCTCAGGTAATAGAAAGAGCGACATTACGGTGCAATTCAGAGTGACATTCTAAAGGTATCGCAGGAATTAAAAAAAATCACTACCTTTGCACAAAATAAAAAACAATGGCAAGTAAAAGAAAATTCAAAAAAGAACTAAATTATATGGTTTTTGATGTGGTTGAAGAATGTTTTAGCGTTCAATTATACAACAACAAAAAAACGGATGTTACTAATAAATTAATTGACGAAGTAATCGAATTCAGAAACTCAATGACTTCTAAAGTGCATCAAGCGAAATCTAAAAAAGATTTCCCAAGTTTAAGTGCTGAGGTAGAAGATGCAGCAGTTGATTTCATTCATAAAATCAATGAATTGCATTAATAAAATAGTATTATTTTTGGAAAACGGGTTGAAATTCAA
>CAZHLZ010000253.1:0-5717 GCA_964532475.1 uncultured Chitinophaga sp. | reverse complement strand
AATACCCCCAAACACATACACTTTGAACATAAAAAAACGGGCAAAAACTTATTAAAAGTCTTTGCCCGTTTAAGGGTGGATGATGGGGCTCGAACCCACGACCCTCGGTACCACAAACCGATGCTCTAACCAACTGAGCTAAAACCACCATGTTTCTTTTCAGAGCACAAATATAGTTATTTTCTTTATTTTAGTTGCTTTTTTCATAGATTTTTTTTAAATTTATCTAAAATTATTTAAAACTACTTGAAAATGAGTACAAAAGAAGCATTGGTAAAAGAATTTAAAATTCGTGTTTTTGAAGAAAGTTATACAAGAATTTTTAAATGTTTGAGTTTGATTGATAATCATCAGTTGTGGGAAAGTCCAAATGAAAAAATTCCACCTATTGGCAATCTTGTTTTGCATCTGTGTGGAAATGCCCGACAATGGATTATTTCTGGAATTGGGGGAGATCCTGATAACAGGAGTAGGGATGAAGAATTTGAAATTCAACGGAATATCAGAAAGGCAGATTTGATATTTTTGCTTGAAAATGTGAAGGTAAATTTGAATGTTACACTCAAAAACATGAATGAAAATGAATTGTTTGATAGAAAAGTAATTCAAGGTTTTGAAACAACATCTTTTTCAGCAATCATTCATGTGATTGAGCATTTTTCTTACCATACTGGACAAATCACAACCATTACCAAATGGTTAAGGGATGAAGAAACTTTTTATTATGGTAGTTTAGATTTGAATAAGAAAAATTAAACTACTTAATTTTTTGATTAACCACACTGATACCAGTAAATGATGATTTAATAATTAACTTAATTTTGACCAATCAATTGTGCCTAGAAAACGTAAATCTGGCACCTTTCACAATAAGTAAGCGTAAAAAAATCAAGTGTTTGAGTGGAAGCGAGTTTTGATTTTTTAGCGTCGTTTGTAGAAAGGTAGATGCGTTTTCAAGCACTAGCCTTTTGGTTCTTTTTGGCAATGAAAAAGAACGGAATTTAGATTTTTTAAAGTAATTTGTTTTTGGTGGTAGTTATGAGGTCAATCACTTAATTTTTAATTCAAACATTTCTCGTTCACCAATAAAACCAGTCAAAGTGTCACCAATTTTTACCGGTCCAACACCAGCAGGAGTTCCCGTAAAAATCAAATCGCCAATTTTTAAGGTCATAAATTGAGATATGTAAACTACGATTTGGTTAATGTCAAAAATCATGTCTTTTGAGTTTCCACTTTGAACCTTGTTTCCATTTTGAAAAAGTGAAAAATCGATGTTCTGTAAATCAAATTCTTCTTTTGGAATAAATGTTTCAGAAAGGGGAGCACTGTGTTCAAAAGATTTTGCCATTTCCCAAGGTAAACCTTTTTCTTTACATTCTTGTTGTAAATCTCGTGCAGTAAAATCAATTCCTAAACCAATCGCATCGTAATAAGTATGGGCGAATTTTGGAGAAATATTTTTACCTAATTTACAAATTCGAAATACTAATTCACACTCGTAATGCAAGTCCTTTGTGAATTCAGGATAATAAAAAGGATTTCTTTTCGGTAATAAAGCAGTATCAGGTTTCATGAAAAAAACTGGCTTTTCTGGCAATGGATTATTTAATTCCTTTGCGTGTTCGCTGTAATTTCTACCAATACAAATTATTTTCATTTTGATCCAAATTTATTTTTTAAATCCTCTAACTTAGAACTAGAAATGGCTTCATTTTGTGCTTTGTTTTTAGTCTTGATACGATCCATTTCCTCTTTCAACTTTTGTTTTGTAAATTTCGGAAAATCAGTTGAATCTGAAATAAACCAGCCATAATATCCCGGTTCGATGGAAGCTATTTCTTCCACAGTTTTATTCTTATGTTTTCCAAAATTGTAAACAACATCACCTTTATCATTTTTTGCCAATCTTCCAGCAAAATCAACTAAATCAAATTGACTTCCTTTAGAAAAATCTGCTAAAAAGTTTACATCTCCTTTTAAATCAGGATATTTTTCCAATTGAGCTTTCAACACTTCCCAGGTTGCCCTAGTATCGTCTAATGCAGAATGTGCATTTTCAATATCTTTTTTGCAATAGAATTGGTAGGCAGCGGCTAATGTTCGTTGTTCCATTTTATGGAAAATATTTTGAACATCCACAAATTTCTTTTTTGTTAAGTCGTAATTATTTCCAACACGTAACAATTCTTCTGCCAGCATCGGAATATCAAACTTATTTGAGTTATATCCTGCTAAATCAGCGTCTTGAATGAAATCAATTATTTTTGGAGCAAGATCCTTAAAAGTAGGAGCATCTTTCACCTTTTCATTATTAATTCCATGAATGTCAATTACTTCTTGTGGAATTTCCATTTCTGGATTTACCAAAGAGCAAAAATTTTCTTCACTACCATCAACATTAATCTTGACAATTGCAATTTCAACAATTCTGTCTTTAGAAATGTTGAGACCAGTTGCTTCAAGATCAAAAATAGCAATTGGCCTATCAAGATTTAATTTCATCTTACTTTAATTTGATAATCACGAATTCTGTTCTACGATTCGCTTGATGTTGCTCTGCAGTGTATTTTGCGTATTGTTTTTTCTCGGATTTACCTTCGCAAGCACAATTGTTAGACAATTTACGTTCTCCATATCCTTTTCCGTATATTCGTTCAGGATTTGTGATTTTTGATTTGATGTAATTTGCAGATGAAGTTGCTCTTTGTTGAGATAACCAGTCGTTGTAGACCATTTTACCTCTACAATCCGTGTGAGATCCTAATTCAATTTCTAATTTAGGATATTCATTCATTATGGCAATAATTTTATCCAATTCTACTGCTGCATCTGGACGAATATCAAATTTGTCAAAATCAAAATAGATTGGATTTACATTGATGATTTTCCCTAAATCCTCACCAACTTTAACCTCTACATCATTAATTACAACGCGTGTTGTATCGTAAGTAATGATTTTCATGTTATCAACATCTAAAAGAACTTCGCGGTAAATCTCGTCGTATTTTTTCTCACAAGAAGTAGAAACTAATTCTTTGTAAAATTCAACTGTTCCATCAGTGTGCTGGAAAATTAATTCATACTGACGGCAAGGCTCCAAAGCACTGTAGAATAATCCTGTTCTCATGTTTGGGTAAACCTTTCTACTTAAATTGTCTGCACAATCTAAACAATTTACAGTAATTGTCATGTCTTCAGGGAATTTTTTATTGTCAACAGTTTTGATTTTTCCTTTGAAAACAGCAAGTTGATTTAAACCTAAGAAATCATTTTCAATTTCGTAGATATCTTTTTCGCCAAAACCATCTTTTCTAAATGAAGTTAAATACCCTTTTAAACCGTTTACAGTAGTTGTATAAAACAAATCGTCATTACAAGAATTTAGTGGATAACCAAGGTTGATAGGGTTTGACCAAATGTTATTTTCATCTTTAATAGCAAGAAAAACATCAAAGCCACCCATTGAATTTTCTCCATTTGATGAGAAATATAAGGTCTTATTGTCTATTGCAATAAATGGAGATTCTTCATCGTATTTACTATTAATTGTTGGCCCTAAATTTTGTGGAGCACTCCATGTTCCATCTGGCAATTTTGAAATTTTGTAAATATCTCTTCCTCCAAATCCACCTGGACGGTCAGAAGTAAAGTACATGTGCATTCCATCTGGGGTAACAGTACAGTGAGTTTCCCAGTATTTGGTATTAACCTTATTTGCTCTAAATGCTTGTAATTCTTGAAATTTATTAGAGGAGAAGTCTGAAGAATATATATCTCCAGCTCCAGTTATATCTTGGTAAACATAAATTTTTCTTTCATCAGAACTCACTGCAATGGTTGCTTCATTTTGTTCTGGGTCGCAAAAATCTAATTTTACAGCTTCTAACCAGGTACTATCAAAATCCAAATAACTAACATAAATGTCCTCAGGAAAAAAATTATTTCGTGCATCAGCTCTTACATTAGCACTTGCAACTGTATCAGCCCATTTTCTTCTACTCGTAAAATACAATGCGGACCCATCCAAAGAAATAACAGGTGAGTATTCTGGACCTTTTGTGTTTACAATGTTTCCTACATTTTTTACACGGTAATTTTTTGGTTCTCCGATTAGTTTTTTTGCCACTACCAATTGTTTTTGGTACATTTTAGCAAAGGGAATTAAGGGTGAGCCGGGTAAGGTTTCTTTTAAAAATAGATTAAAATATTCCTCTGATTTTGTCAGATTTTCCATCAAATGGTAGCATCTTGCTAAGTGAAAGTACACGTCTGTTGGTGCACTTTTTTCATTAGCAGAATACATATCATAATTTTTATCAACATTTACTACAGCACGCTCTAAAAGTGGCAGTGCCTTAATGTAATCTGCACTTAAGTCCAATAAAATATAACCTTTTCTGTAATTGTAATTACAACTTTCAGGGTCTAATTCTAATAATTTATCAACAACAATACTTGCATGATAAGTGTAACCTTCTTGTAACATTCTACTGTTTTCAACTACCAAATCTTGTTCGTTTGCAGTTGCAATTATTTGTCTCAATTTTGCTTCATCATATTGACTAAAGGCAAAGAAAGGTACAATTAATAGAAGTAATAAACTATATTTCATAGGGTTTTAAATTAGTGTTTGATTATAATTCTCTGTTCACATCAAATTGCTCTAGGTAGTCAGCAACTCTTTTCACAAATTGTCCGCCCAAAGAACCGTCAACAACTCGGTGATCATAAGAGTGAGACAAGAACATTTTATGTCTGATTCCAATAAAATCACCTTCTGGAGTTTCGATCACAGCAGGTAATTTTCTAATTGCTCCCAGAGCTAAAATTGCTACTTGTGGCTGATTGATAATCGGTGTTCCCATTACATTTCCAAATGAACCAACGTTGGTTACAGTATAAGTTCCACCTTGGATATCTTCAGGTTTTAATTTATTATTACGAGCGTTTCTTGCAAGTTCATTTACAGCTTTAGTTAAGCCTGTAAGATTTAATCTATCTGCATTTTTTATAACCGGAACAATTAAATTACCTGAAGGTAAAGCAGTTGCCATTCCTAAGTTAATATCTCTCTTTTTGATAATTGTTGAACCAGAAACTGAAACATTAATCATTGGAAAATCTTTAATTGCTTTTGCAATTGCCTCCATGAAAATAGGAGTAAAGGTAATGCTTTCGCCTTCTCTTTTTTCAAATTCTTTTTTAACTTTATTTCTCCAATTCACGATGTTCGTGACATCTGCTTCAACAAACGAAGTAACGTGTGGTGAAGTGTGTTTTGACATCACCATGTGTTCAGCAATGATTTTACGCATTCTGTCCATTTCAATGATTTCATCTCCTGGTGCTGGAATAATTACTGGTGCAGCTTTCACGTGAGCATTTTGTGGTGCGCTAACAGCAGGTGCTACTTTTTGTTCACTTACTTGCGGTGCAGCTGCGACTGGAGTATTCCCTCTGTTTTCTACGTATGTTAAAATATCTTTTTTAGTTACTCTTCCATCTTGACCTGTACCAGCAATAGCATCCAATTCAGAAGAATTGATTCCTTCTTTATCAGCAATGCTTCTAACTAATGGAGAATAAAATTTGTTTGAACTAATTGCAGGTGCGCTTGCTATTGTCTGTGTTGTCTCAGCAACCGTTACTTGTGCAACTGGAGCAGGTGAACTTTCTTCAACCGGAAGACGGCATGCGTGTAAACTCGCGCGGTC
>CAZHLZ010000252.1:0-5750 GCA_964532475.1 uncultured Chitinophaga sp. | reverse complement strand
AAAAAAATGTAACTTTGGTGAAATTATTTAATAGTACGATTCAGATGTTAAAAAATATTATTTTATTTGCTTTTACACTAGTTTTGCTTATAGTTTCTTGCAAAAAAGAGGAGCCAAAAACGGAAGAAAATGTAAATGAATTGGAAATCAAAATTCAGCCCTATTTTGGTGAACAACTTTTAGTTTTAGATTCAACCTATAACACAAGCGAAAATTACAAAATTCAGTTTACCGACATCAAATTTTACATAACGAATATTCAGAATGGAAGTAAAGTTTTGTCTACCCTTGGATTTTTTGATTTGGCAAATACTGGCACTAATTTTATTAAAGTGCAGGGAAATTTAGCTGATTTTGGTAATTTGACAGCTTTATTGGGGGTGGATTCTGCCCGTAATCACGCTGACCCTTCTTCTTTTGACAATTCAAACCCCTTAAACATTATGAACGCTGGCGAAATGCATTGGGGTTGGAATCCAGGATATATTTTTATGAAAATTGATGCAAAATTGGATACAATAAACGACGGAATTAGCAATTTTAATCATTTTATCTCTTACCATGTTGGAAAAGACGAAAATATTGGGAATCTTAATTTTAGCACTATTTCGTGGAAAAAAATCTCTGATTATTTGCATCAAGCAACGTTAAAAGTGGATATGAATGCCTTTTTAACTTCTCCGCAAGCTATTAATTTGCAAACAGAAACAATTACTCATTCAGCTTCAGGTCAAGAAGCACTCAGCACGAAAGCCATGCAAAATTTTGTGAATTCATTTTCTTTTTTGCCATGAGAAATAAAGTCAAAAATTCGGGTTTTTTAAGTTTATTGTTTTTATTTATGGGAATTGTAATTGTCTTGGTTTCCTGCGAGAAGTTTGAAAGTGATTTTGAAACAACTCCATACGAGATTGAGGCTCCAAGTCATTTTCCTAAAATGATTATTCCGGCTGATAATCCAATGACGGTAGAAGGAATTGCGCTTGGGAGAAAATTGTTTTATGACAAATTATTGAGTTTAGATAATTCAATTTCTTGTGCTTCATGTCACGATCAAAAAGCTGCATTTTCAGACCCAAGACAGTTTTCAGCTGGTGTAAACGGAACGATTGGTAATCGAAATTCAATGGCAATTGTAAATTTAGGTTATCAAAAATTTTTCTTTTGGGACGGACGAGCTAAAACCTTAGAAGAGCAAATTTTAGGGCCAGTGCCAAATCCGGTAGAAATGCATTTGAATTGGGATGAAGCTGTGCAACGAATTTCTTCCAATGAATATTATAAAAATCAATTCTACAAGATTTTTAGAGCAACAAAAATTGAAAAAGAACATGTTGCAAAGGCAATTGCACAATTTTTAAGAACCTTAATTTCTGGTACTTCAAAATTTGATGTGATGTACAAAATTGAAAATTCCCTTAGTTTAAGCGAAAAGGAAAAATTGATTGAAAATGAAATCACACCAACAGAATGGGCTGGTTATGATTTATTTAAAAGTTTAAATGGCGCAGATTGTTTTCATTGCCACAATGGACCAATGATGCAAGTTGAAAAATACAGCAACAATGGTTTGGATTCAAACCCCTTAGATTTTGGACGAGAATTAGTTACAAAAAACCCAAATGACCGAGGAAAATTTAAGGTTCCAACATTGAGAAATATTGCCTTAACAGCTCCGTACATGCACGATGGACGTTTCGCAACTTTGGATGACGTGATTGAGCATTATTCGACGGGAATTCACCTTTCACCAACGATCGACCCACTTATTGAATATGCAAATCAGGGTGGAGTGCAATTGGATGAGGAGCAAAAGGGATTATTAAAAGCATTTTTGTTGACGCTTACAGATTATGAATTTATTTCAAATCCTGATTTCGCAGATCCAAATTGATTTTTTAGAAAATTTTCTTCCAAGTTTTGAATTGACAATTTGTCACAAAATTTCCATTGGCACAATCATTGAAATGGTGAAGTCATGAAATTTATTATTCATAAATCATAATTCAATAAAAAAATGAAAACTGGTCAAATTAATGTTCAAACGGAAAATATTTTCCCAATCATTAAAAAATTCTTGTATTCTGATCACGAAATCTTTTTGAGAGAATTGGTTTCGAATGCAGTTGATGCTTCTCAAAAAATGAAAGTTTTGTCTAAATTAGGCGAATTTAAAGGAGAAGTTGGTGAGTTAAAAGTTGAGCTATTGCTTGATAAAGAAGCAAAAACCTTAACCATTCGCGATAATGGAATTGGAATGACTGCGGATGAAATTGATAAATATATCAATCAGATTGCGTTTTCAGGTGCAGAAGAATTCGTAAAACAATACGAAGGAAAAGATGGCGCAGAAAGCATAATTGGTCACTTTGGATTAGGTTTCTATTCTGCATTCATGGTTGCTGAAAAGGTTCAAATTCAAACCTTGTCTCGTCATGAAGGTTCGCAAGCTGTGCAATGGGAAAGTAACGGTACAACTGAATACACCATTACCGAAATCGAAAAAACAACAAGAGGAACAGATATCGTTTTGTACATCAACGAAGAATCTGTTGAATTTTTGGAGAAAGCTCGAATTCAAGGAATTTTAGATAAATACTGTAAATTTTTACCTATTCCAGTAATTTTTGGTACAAAAGCAGAATACATTGATTCTCCGGAAGGGGAAAAAGATGATAAAGGAAACGTAAAACGTGTTTCAATTGATGTTCCAAATCAAGTAAATAATGTTTCTCCAGCTTGGACAAAAGCTCCAATTGATTTAAAAGAAGAGGATTACAAATCTTTTTACAGAGAATTGTATCCAATGACTTTTGAAGAGCCTTTGTTTCATATTCACTTAAATGTTGATTATCCATTTAATTTAACAGGAATTTTATATTTCCCAAAAATTAAAGAAAACGTTGAGGTTCAGAGAAATAAAATCAATTTATATTGCAATCAGGTGTTTATTACAGACAGTGTTGCTGAAATTGTACCTGAATTTTTGACTTTATTACACGGTGTTATCGATTCACCAGATATTCCTTTAAATGTTTCTCGTTCTTATTTACAAAGTGACGGAAATGTAAAGAAAATATCTGCTCACATCACGAAGAAAGTCGCTGACAAATTGGCAGAAATGTTCAAAAAAGACCGTGCTGATTTTGAAGCAAAATGGGATGATTTGAAAATTTTTGTTGAATACGGAACTTTGTCTGATGATAAATTCGCTGCAAAAGCAAAAGAATTCTCTTTGTTAAAAAATACAGATGGAGCTTGTTTCACAGCAGAAGAGTACAAAGAAAAAATCGCCGCTTTACAAACAGATAAGGACGGAAAAACTGTTTTCTTATACACAAACGACGCTGAAAATCAATTTGGTTTCGTGAAAAATGCAAAAGATCGTGGTTATGATGTTTTAGTTCTTGATGGACCTTTAGTTCCGCATTGGATTTCAAAAATGGAACAAGAAGTGGAAAACATATCATTTGCGCGAGTTGATGCAGATACCTTGGATAAATTGATTAAAAAATCGGATGAAATTCCTTCTAAATTATCGAAAGACGATGAAGAAAAATTAAAACCAATTTTTGAGGGAGTTGTTACCAAAGACAAATTCAAAGTGGAATTTGAAAGTATGAGTGAAACTGAATCTCCAATCATCATTACACAACCTGAATTTATTCGTCGTATGATGGAACAACAAAAAATGGGTGGCGGTGGCTTCTACGGAGCATTTCCTGAAATCTATTCATTGGTTGTAAATGGAAATCATCCAAAAGTAGGGGAGATTTTAGCTTTAGGTGATGATGCGAAAAAATCAGAAAAAGCAAAACAATTAACGGATTTGGCTTTACTTTCGCAAGGTTTGTTGAAAGGTGAGGCTTTGAATTCTTTTATAGAGAGAAGCATAGAACTAGTATAGTAATTATTAACTTCCCCCTTTGGAGGGGGATTGAGGGGGAGGATGAGTTAATCTTATTTTCCCCTTTAATCTTTAAAAAGGCGGAAAAAATTTTTAAGTAATTTGTTTAAGTTTATTTTTGCAGTAGTTGGTTATTTTGCACTTGGAAAATCAATCGGCGGTGGAATTTTAGGATTTTTTGTTGGGACATTCATTGATAATTTCCAGAAAATCAAGGTAATAAGTCAGCAACAAGGCGGTGGAAGGGGCTTTTCCGCTGAAGATATGTTTTCATATTATCAGCAGCGAACAACAAACAGTGATTTTGCAACTATGTTGATTGCTCTTTCTGCTGCAATTATGCGTGCAGATGGAAAAGTTTTGAAGGCAGAGTTAAACTATGTGAAATCCTTTTTTTCACAGCAATTTGGACCACAATTTTCTGTATCACACCTTCAGACTTTAAAAAAGTTTTTGGATTCAGATGATATTCCTTTGGAACAGATTTGTAATGACATTCGGATGCGAACGCAAGAAGAAGCTCGAGTTCAACTACTCTATTATTTGTTCGGAATTGCAAAAGCAGATGGCGACGTTTCAAGTGCAGAAATGATTCTTATTCAACGAATTGCTTCCTTGCTTGGAGTTCCAAGTCCAGATTTCGAAAGCGTTAAAAACATGTTTTACCGTGATGTTAACTCGGATTACAAAGTGCTTGAAATTGAAGCTAATGCAACGGATGAGGAAGTCAAAAAGGCTTACCGAAAAATGGCAATCAAATACCACCCAGACAAGGTTGCTTCCTTAGGAGAAGAATTCCAAAAAGGAGCAAAAGAAAAATTCCAAAAAATTCAAGATTCGTACGAAAACATTAAGAAAAGTAGAGGGTTTGTATAGGCCAGCGTAAAAATAATTTTGTTTTGATACCAAGAATTGGTATATTGGTGAAAATATCAAAAATTTATGTCGAAAAATACTTCCATATTATTAGGTGAATATTTTGAAAATTTCATTTCACAACAAATAAAATCTGGAAAATTCACTTCTGCAAGTGAAGTAATTAGAACCGCCTTGAGAATGTTTGAGCAAGAGGAATCAAAAAAGTTACTTTTAATTAACGAATTAAAAAGGGGAGAAAAATCTGGATTTTCTAGCGAATTTGATCGGCATGCTTTTATCAAAAAAATGCACCAAAAACAGAAGAGTTAGAAATGCATTATAAAATTAGTTTAGAAGCTGAAAAAGACTTGGAGAAAATTTGGCTTTATACTTTTGAAACTTGGTCTTTGTAACAGGCAGACCATTATTTTTCTTTGATAATGAATGAAATAGAGTGTCTTACTTTAAACCCTAAAAGTGGATTATATTTCAATAAAATTAGAAAAGGATATTTCCATTCTCAAGTAAAATCCCATTTGATTTTTTACAAAATTAATTTGAAAACAAAGCAACTTGAAATAATCAGAATTCTGCATCAAAGAATGGACATAGATACCAGACTTGATGTTTAAATTTTACTAATTCTAATTTTATCAGAGTATTTTTTATGAAGCGCAAGGACAGTAGTTCGTTAAGGTTTCACATCAAAAACAAACTTTCCCAAAAAGGAGCAAAAGAAGAATTTCAAAAAATTCAAGATTCCTAGGGGAAAAATTAAGAAAAGTAGAGGGTTTATTTAATTTTAAGATTGTTTAAAGATTTCATCGCCTTTTATCAGCGGGCTAAAATACCATAAAGCATTTTCCAACAGATTTAAGGTAGATTCAAAAGTCTTTGCATTTTTTTGGATTTTTAGTGTAGCGCTGGTAAAAATACTTCAATCGGAATTTTCATACTAGAAATTTCACATTCTTACTCAATAATC
>CAZHLZ010000251.1:0-5770 GCA_964532475.1 uncultured Chitinophaga sp. | reverse complement strand
AATAAGCGGAATAAAAGCCGTGATTCCAATGTCCAAAAGTAAGACTTCCAGTGCAAATAAAACTCCAGCAATTGGTGCATTAAACGCTGCTGCAATTCCTGCTGAAACACCACATGCCAATAAAAGTGTTCGATCGTTTTGGTTTAATTTGTGTGTTTTGGCGTAATTCGATCCGTAGGCAGCTCCAGTAATTACAATTGGTGCTTCCAATCCTGCTGAACCACCAAAACCAACTGTCACAGAACTAGTTATGATTTGAGCATACATTTGTTCACTTGGAATAAAACTGGAACGCTTTTTTATTTTTACGTGTAGTTTAGCAATTCCTTTTTCAAGTTTATTATTTAGGAAAATTTTGACAATGAGCACTGTAAAAAGGATTCCTAAAATTGGAAGGATAACATAAAAATATTGAGAATTGATGAGAGCATTGTCTGAAATTCCCCACAAAATAAAATGTACAAAGAGTTTTAAAATAACAGCTGCCATTCCCGCGGAAAGTCCCACTAAAACACTAGAAAAAAATAAAAATTGCTTTTTCGTGAGCCTTCTTTTGGTCCAATTTATACTTTCCTTAAAAAAACTTAGTGCTTTCATTTTATTTTCTGAGTTGGCTAAAATAGGTATTTTAAAAAGTAAAACAAAGCATATTAAAAACTAACATTGGATTTTTCTGTTGAAATAAATGACTCCAAAGGAGTCAAATGTATGTAAAGGAGGACTTAAGTCCTCCGTGAAAAGAAATGTGTACTTAAGGTTTTGGCGTATGTTTTTGACTCAAAAACTATGACAAAATTAAATACTTAAACTTTTAACCCTAGAATCAGAATAATTTTTAGATCTAACATGCAACAAAAAGTAAAAGCAAAGGTTATTAAAAACTAATTGTTCATTAATCGATTAGTTTTTGGGATTTGGTATGCGCTTGTTTGTTAATTTTACGAGTTAAATTAAAATTGAAATGGAAATTTTTGTGGTTTGTGTCTTTGTTTTAGGTTATGTTGCCATCACGATGGAGCATCAATTTAAAATAGATAAATTAATTCCTGCCTTATTAATGATGGCCTTGGCTTGGGCAGCAATTTCCTTTGGTATCGACGGATTCACAACTTGGTTTGACCCACATCATGCGAAATTAATGAATATTTCTTCCTTTACCCATGAATCAAAAATGGAATTGTTGGAAGGAACTTTACTGCATCATTTTGGCAAAACGGCTGAAATTTTAATTTTCTTAATGGGTGCAATGGCAATTGTTGAAATGATTGACCATTTTCACGGTTTCAGTACAATCAAAAGAATGATTAAAACAACAAGTAAACGTTCATTACTTTGGATTGTATGTATTTTAGGATTTGTCTTGTCTGGAATCATTGATAACCTTACTGCAACGATTGTTTTAATTACAATTTTGCGAAAAATCGTACCTGAACAAAAAGACAGAATGTGGTATGCAGGTTTCATTATTATTGCTGCAAACGCAGGTGGAGCATTTACTCCAATTGGAGACGTTACAACCACCATGTTGTGGATGGCTGGGAAAGTTACTACAGGGAAATTAATGGCATTTTTGAGTTTACCGGCTATTATTAGTGTAGTTATCCCTTTAATTATTGGTTCATTTATGAGTGCTTTTAAAGGAAATGTAGATCCCAGTATTGAAAAAAATGAAGGTGGAAAAAATGCTGCCATCATGCTCTATTTAGGTTTAGGATTAATCGTTTTTGTACCAGTTTTTAAAACAATAACACATTTACCTCCTTACATTGGAATGATGTTATCTCTTTCACTTTTTGCTATCGTTGCAGAAATTTTAAGTAACAGAAGTTTCTCTTTGACTGATATTAATCAGACTTCTCAAGGTCACGCATCAAGTCCAACATTAAAAGCATTGGGTAAAATTGAAATGCCTTCCGTTTTATTTTTTCTAGGTATTTTGATGACTGTCGCAGCGATGGAGTCTCTAGGATTAATTTTTAACTTTGGACAAACCGTAAATGCATCGATTCCAGAAAATGTTTTCGTAACTTTACTCGGGGTTTCCTCAGCAATTATTGACAATGTGCCGTTGGTTGCTGCCTCCATCGGAATGTTTCAAGATGCTCCAGATGCGAATGTGTGGCATTTCATTGCCTACGCAGCAGGAACGGGAGGAAGTATGTTGATCATTGGCTCGGCTGCTGGTGTGGTAGCGATGGGAATGGAGAAAATATCCTTTGGTTGGTATTTGAAAAACATTACACTTTTAGCACTACTTGGATATTTGGGCGGAATTGGAGCCTTTTTAGGAGTAAGTGTTTTATTTTAAATTAATACTGTAACAAATAATAAATTAAACGTTAAAAGATTATGAGTTTTACATTTTTATTACAAGCAAATCCAGTTGAATCAACAGGTGAATTAACAGGAACAAAAGAAATTCCAATTTGGGATATCATCGACAAGTCAAACGCTGGGATTGGTTGGCTAATCAACCTTTTGCTAGTATTGATGCTTGGTTACGTTATTTTTGTATTCGTAGAGCGTTTTTTAGCCTTGAGAAAAGCTTCAAAAGAAGAAGCAGGATTTTTAGCAAAAATTAAAGAATATTTAATTAACGGTGAAATCGATAAAGCAAAAAAAGTCTGTGAGAATTCTGCAAGTCCTTCAGCAAGAATGTTGGAAAAAGGAATTGCTCGTATTGGAAAACCCTTAGAAAGTATTTCTGCCTCTATTGAGAATACTGGGAAACTAGAAGTATTACGACTTGAACAGAGAATTAGTTTTCTTGGAACGGCTTCAGGAGCTGCTCCTATGTTAGGATTCCTTGGTACAGTAATCGGGATGGTTGTGGTTTTCATCGATCTTCAAAATACAAACAAACTTGAAATTATGACAATTGCGCCAGGTATCATGACCGCGATGGTAACCACAATTGCTGGTTTGATTGTGGGAATTATTGCCTTCATGGGATATAATTACTTAATCGCACGAATTGGAAGAATTGTTTATCAAATGGAAAACGCTGCTCTTGAATTTATGGATTTATTAAATCAACCAGGAAAATAATTTTAAAGTAAATCACTTTTAATAAAAATTCACATGGATTTAAGTTCAAAAAATAAAATCAAAGTTGAAGGTGGAATGGCTTCCATGACCGACTTGGTTTTTTTGCTACTGATTTTCTTTATTATCATGAGTTTGATGTCTAACAACGATATTCCTGTTGATTTACCCAAACCAAGTGATGAAGTTAATCCAGTGCAAGATAAAGTGACGCCAACTGTTGTTATTTCGGAAGACAATTTATATTTCGTTCTTCCTGGAGAAAAAGAAGAAAACAAAAGAAGTTTAGAAGAAATCAAAGAAAAAATCATTTCTGAGGTAACAAATTCAGGAAAATCGAAACTAAAAATAGCTGGTCATCGTAAAGCAGATTATGATGCTGTCTTTCAAGTTCTTGCTTTAGCAGAAAATAATGGTTGGACACCATCGCTTGCGTACTCAAAATAAGAAATTATGGCTACTTTACCAATTGTTGACAAACACGACAGACAAAAAGGAATAATTGCTGCATTCATTGTGCTTGTTTTGTTATTTGTCACACTTCAACTGATTTCATTCACATTAGCAGATCCACGACCAAAGGATATTGTGTTAAAAATGGAAGCAATTCCTGAAACCATGATTGAGTTGAAGACCTTTGAAACAGAAGGTGGTGGTTCTGGTCAACCAACAAAAGCCAAGGTTGTAAGCAAAGTGACGCCACAAATGGAAAAAACGTTGCGTGACAAAAATTCGAAATCAGAGGAAAAAGAAGCAAAAGGCGAAAGTGACCATACAAATCAAAATAAAAACTCTGATAATCAATCCACAACAACTGTAAATTCCGAGTTTTCTTTTAAACCTGGAGGTGATGGTGGCGGAAATAATGGCGGCAAGGGAAAAGGTTTTGGAAATGATAATGGCGATGGCTCAGGTCCAGGAAATGGTGAAGGTAAAAAACCAAGAATCCGTTTGAATGACCCAAATACTGAAAATATTTCTTCGGATCAATCTTGCAAAATCGCATTAAAATTGACTATCAATGCGGAAGGAGACGTGATTAAAGGAGAAAATTTAACTTCAAAAACAACGACAACAAATCAAATTGTAATTAATCAAGTTATTTCGAATGTGAAATCTCAAGTTAAATACAACAAGGTAAGTGGGGCTGCTGCCGAAATTGTTTATTTGACTGTAAATATTTCAGCAAAATAATGACCTACGAAGAGTCTATTGATTGGCTTTTTTCACAATTTCCTGCATACCAAAAAGTAGGTGTTTTAGCTTACAAACCAGATTTAGACAATGTTAATGCCTTGTGCGCCCATTTTGATGTGAATTATAATTCCTTAAAGTGTATTCACATTGCAGGCACCAACGGAAAAGGCTCAACTTCCAATTATTTGGCCTCTTTTTTACAAGAAAATAAGTACAAAACGGGATTATTTACTTCTCCGCACATTCAGGATTTCAGAGAAAGAATACGCGTTGATGGTACTATGATTTCGGAAGAAAGAGTAATTTCTTTTTGCAAGGAGATCCAGGCAAATACCTTTGAAATTCAACCTTCTTTTTTTGAAATTACATTCGTCCTCGCTTTAATTCATTTTATTGAGTCAAACTGTGATTTTTGTGTCATTGAGGTTGGCTTAGGTGGCAGATTGGATGCTACAAATATTATTACGCCTATTTTAAGTGTAATCACAAATGTTAGCTTGGACCACCAATCGATTTTAGGAAATACAGTTGAGGAGATCGCTTTTGAAAAAGCAGGTATAATCAAGGAAAATATTCCAGTTGTTGTTGGCAAAAAAGATTCACTTTACGCTTCTATATTTGGCAAAATTGCAACGAGCAAGAACTCACATTTGTTTTTTGCAGAAGACGATACTGAAGAAGAAAGTTTTTTCCCAAAATCCATTTATCCATACAAAAACGAACGATTAATTCGAAAAGTAATTCAAGTTTTACAAGACATGGGTTTTGTTTTGGACAAAAATTTAATCGCAAAAGCATTCACAAATTTGCATAAAAACACGGGGTTTTACGGAAGGTTTCAATTAATTTCTGAAGAACCAAGAATTATTGTAGATGCAGCGCACAATGCAGACGGAATTAATGAATTAATAAAGAGTATTCAATCTTTTAAATACGACAAGTTACATATCATTTATGGGGCAAGTAATGATAAAGATTGTAATGAAATCATTTCCCTTTTTCCTGCAGAAAGTGACTTGTATTTATGTCCATTTTCAAATTCACGTAGCTTAAAAAAAGGCGAATTGGAGCAATTGAGTAAAGATTTGAGAAAAAAGGTGAAAATTTTTAATTCCATTGAAGAAACTTTTATATTTTGTCAAAACACTGTAAATAAGGAAGATATCTTATTGATAACAGGAAGTTTTTTCTTGTTGTCAGATTTTTTTGAATTTTTTCCTAAAATAAATTTGCAGAAATAAATAATATGCTTATATTTGCACTCGCTAATGAGAAATCAAAAGCAATTTGAAATAAAATTTGGGGGCTTAGCTCAGCTGGTTCAGAGCATCCCGATAGCATAGCATCGGGAGGGTCAAAATTTGAAATAGTATAAAAATAATACGGGGGATTAGCTCAGCTGGTTCAGAGCATCCCGATAGCATAGCATCGGGAGGGTCAAAATTTGAAATAGTATAAAAATAATACGGGGGATTAGCTCAGCTGGTTCAGAGCATCCCGATAGCATAGCATCGGGAGGGTCAAAATT
>CAZHLZ010000250.1:0-5799 GCA_964532475.1 uncultured Chitinophaga sp. | reverse complement strand
ATAGGGAGAAAAAGTGAAATAAATTTGGGTAATGTGGTATGGAATACTTACCTTCATGGTGGAATTTTCCAATAACCTATGTAAACAAAGGAAAGTATGAAAAACTGATACCTTAAAAAAGCAAAAGACCCTATTGGCGTAGGGTCTTTTATAAAGATTTAATTAATAGAGACGTTCAAATCCAATTAACTATGGATAAAATTACAAATAATATTCCATCCAACAATGGAGTTCTAAAAAGTTTATTTCAGAGCTTCACAAATGGACTCCGAAATTTCAAGGCAACTGTTCCAAGAGAATACTTGAACTCAATAGGTCTTGATAGTTCAAAGCTTGAAATCGGATTCAATTCTGGACAATGGCACCACAGAAAAGATGAGGTTTGGAGAAAGCCTTATGTTGATTTAGGTCTTTTGACCTTGAGCGATGCTCCAGTCAATGACCCTTCTCGAACAGCTTACACTTGTTTTGGTGCTTATTCATTGGTATTTCCCTTAAAAAACAAGCAACATGAAATTGTGAACTTCTTTGTGCACAGATTCAAATTGAATGTTCCAGCAGGAGCTTTTTTGAACCAAGACGGAATCTATCCAAGTTATCCTAAGCCATTGACAAAGCGACTTTTCATTGCAAAGAATGTGATTGATACAGCAACTTTGCTTCAAAGTGGATTGCTTGAGAATAGAGATTCAGTAATGTCTTTGTTTGATGGCGAATTACTTGAGCATCAAGTCAGATTAATTGCTGAACTTTGGGAACTAGAGCAAATTGTCTTGATTGATGGGACCATGATTGGTTTTAAAAATGACCTTGAAGAACAATTCCCTGGTCTGGAAGTTCGTCAAATTGCTTTGCCAGAAGAACATTCATTGAATGATATGTGGCTCAACTATGGTCTTGATGGGATTCGTGAATTACTTGATGAGGTTCCAGCTCCTTCAAAAGAAAATAAAAGTGCTATTGCCCCAAGTGGTCAACTAAAGAAAATCCATGATGGAAAGCTTGAGTTTTCGACCAGTTCTGGAACTTACTTTGTTCTTGGAAGTCTGCCAACTGACCTTGGAACCATGAAAGTTTCAATTCACTTTGTGGAAAGAGATTCTAATCACAAACACAGAAATAAGGTTGACCTTTATGAGCGTGAACAACTCATTAAGTTTGCAAGAACAATCTCAGAACTTGAAGACTTGGAGCTGGTTGATATTGAACAAGATTTGACTGTTCTAACAGACCTACTTGAAAGAGAGCGAGACAAGGAATTGGAACTTGAGTATGAAAGTGATGATAGATTACCAAAGGTCTTGACTCCTCAAAAACAAGCTCTAGCTATTGATTTCTTGGGTGAAGGGAACTTGATTCAAAGGATTGACAACCTGATTGAGGCAAGTGGAGTTGTAGGAGAAAAATCCAACAGAATGATGCTTTTTTTAATTGCTTCAACCTATAAAATGCCAATTACACTTCATTCTTTGATTCAAGGAACAAGCGGAAGTGGAAAGTCACATTTGCTTAATGCGATTGCTTCCCTAATGCCTCAAGAAGATGTGTTAAATATGACCAGAATCACAAGTAAATCCTTGTATTATTACCAAAAGGATGAACTTATCAATAAGCTGGTTCTGATTCAAGATATTGATGGACTAGACAGCGAGGCACTCTATGCCTTTCGTGAAATGCAGTCAGCTGGCTCTGTTAGTTCTTCGACCATTCAGAAGGACAAAAATGGTCAATTAGTTTCCAAGATTAATACTGTTCAGACCCACTTCGCTAGTTTAATCGCTACAACTCATGCTGAAATATATTTTGATAATATGAGTAGAAGTCTTGTTGTTGGAGTTGATGAAAGCCAAGAGCAAACACTTGACATCATTAACTTTCAAAACAAAAAGACAGCTGGTATCTTTGATGAAAAGTTCTCAATTCAGGCAAAGGAGCAACTGCAAAATTGCATAAGAACCCTTAAGTCTTATGAAGTTGTTAATCGGTTTGCCGACAAGCTCCAACTTCCAGTTGAGGCAAAGATGCTCCGAAGACTCAATAGCCACTACCAAGCTTTTGTGAGCCAGATTACTTTGCTCCATCAGTTCCAGCGAGAGCAAGACAGTCAAGGGAAACTTATTGCAACAGTTGAGGACCTGAGACTTGCTTGTGAAATTCTTTTTGATGCCATCATGTGGAAAATTGATGAATTGGATTCCAGCCTAAGACAATTTTTTGAAGACCTCAAGACTTATCTTTCAAAGAAAGAAAAAGGCATCAAGACAACTTTTTCGACCCGTGAGATTAGACTTGCCTTCAAGCTCAGCAAAAGTCAAATGTTTAGATATATGGATGAACTAAGACAGTTGGAATACATTCAAGTTGAGAGTGGTTCAGCAAATAAAGGATTTCAATACAAAGTTTCATTTGCCGATGACATGAAGTCAGTCAGAGAAAAGGTTAAGGCTGATTTACTTGGGCAAATTAACAACTTAAATGAAATCTAGTGTTCCAAGCCAAAACCACCTTCTTGGGACACTAGATTCCACGCCACCACTGGTCAAAGTGCTTTGTGTTCCAGTTTTCCAAGAGTGCGCATTTAAAGAGACCAATTTATTACGATGCAAAAACAAAAAATTATGAGTAAAAATTTCGCAATTCAGACCAACGCCTTTAAGCTTCTTTTCGCTAGTTATGACAAGTTCATCAGGGCAAGCAAGTACAAGCAAAAAGGTGACATGTATCAAATGGCAGTTAAGGAGTTTCTTTTCTACCTTGAATCTCAAGAGATATTTGACATTAGAAAAATTAAGGCTCTGACAATGGTTGATTACTTTGAGTACCTGACCACAAGACCAAAGATTGTTGGTACTGGTGTTCTTAGTTCTTCTAGCATCTCAGGACACATGTTCTCTCTCAAGATGTTCCAGGAGCATTTGCTAGATGACAAGAAAATCTTGCAAAAAATTATCCTTCCACAACTCCCCAAGCGAGATGAGAACCAGAGAAATATCCTAAGTCCAGATGAGGTCACTCAGCTAATCGAGTCTTGTGAGAACAAAAGAGATAGAGCCATTCTTTGTATTGCCTACGGATGTGGAGCCAGAAGAAGTGAAATCGAAAACTTAAGTGTAGCAGACGTTCAACTATCAAAGGGATTCTTAATTGTCAGAAGTGGAAAAAAAGGAAACAGAAGAGAAATCCCTCTTTCAAATAATGTTATTACTGAGCTAAAGGATTACCTCGTCAACGAAAGACACTTGTATTTGAGGCAAGAAAAGAATGAGTTCACAGATGCTTTTCTAGTCAACAATAAAGGCAAAAAAATGAGAGGTGAACACATGAATGAAAGACTAAAGGAACTCATTCTTAAAACTGGCAACGAGGAAATGATTGCAAAACAAATTAGCCTCCATTGTCTCAGGCATTCAATAGCAGTGGCTCTGTTGGATAATGGGGCTTCAATTGATTTTGTCAAGGATTTTTTGGGACATAAGGGAATCGACACTTCACATATTTACAGTAGAAGAAGAAAGTACAAGGCACAAATGATTAAAAATTTACAACGATGAAAAAAGAAAATGTAATTACACTTGAAGCTTACGTCAAAGCCAGACATACCAAGGAAACAACCAAAACCTACCTTTATGAAATTGGTGTGTTCCTTATGAATCATCCAAAGGCTCAGGGCTACAAATACGCTGACTTGATGGACTTTTTTAGTGAGCTATCTGGAAAGAAAGATTCAAAGGATGTGGTCTCAAATCCTAGAAGTGGAGTTATTCTTGGGGCAATTAAGAAGTACTACGACTATCTTATTTTTGTTGGAATCCGTCAAGACCATCCTTGCAAGTATTTCAACATCAAAATGACCAAGAAGGAAATCCAGATTCAAGATTTCTTTACTCCAGCTGAATTGCAGTTGCTTTTCCAAAGAGAAAACAGATATTCAGACCTTGAGCTTAGGAACAAGGTTGTGATTTCTCTATTGGTCTATCAAGCTCTAGCAAGTGCGGAACTGGTCCGCTTGGAACTTAATGACCTTGACCTAGCAGAAGGGAAAATTTACATTAAGGGAAGCAAAAAACTTGATGCAAGAACGCTTTCTCTTGAGCCAAACCAAATAATCTTATTTCAAGACTACATTGCTGGACCAAGAGCAAAACTTGTAACCTCTGGACAAAAGAAACTTCTTGTAACAATCAGAGGAGTTGAAGAGACGGTTGATGGAATTAACTCAATGATTCAGCCACTAAAACCGCTATTCCTTGGAAGAAATCTCAATCCAACGACCATTCGTCAAAGCGTAATTGCAAACAAGCTCAATGTTGACAAGGTGCCACTGGAACAGGTTCAACTTTTTGCTGGTCATAAGTGGCCTAGCTCAACTGAAAAATACAGACAAGGAGATACTGAGGAGCAAATTAAAAAGATTAATTTGTGGCATCCTATGGGGTAACTTAAAATTTAATTTATGGTTAATTTTATAAAAAACTTGCAAATCAAAGTTTTATTGTTTTATCTTTGTATAGAAATTATGGAGAACGTTATCAACGAACAAGATATGAAAATTTTCAATAAATCAAAAATTGGAAATCTTTTTATTTATCTATCCAATAGAATAGACAATCTTTTTTTGACCAAATTGCTAAAGCTAACATACATCATTGATGAATTGGCAGTAAAGGAAACAGGCGCTCCTGTTACTTGGTTAAATTATAAGGTTTGGAAGAATGGTCCAGTTCCTCAAAAGGTTTATTATAACCTGCGATTTGAGAATGGTCAAGACTTTTCTGATTTCATTAAAGTTGAGATTGAACCAAAAACAAGTGGTCAAAAAATAGTTCCAGTAACATCTTTTGATGATTCTGAATTTTCAGACTATGAAATTGAATTATTTGACAAAGTGATTTCACAATTTGGTACTTTAAATTCAAGCCAATTAATTGATTATTTGCATATTGAAAATTCATTATGGCACAGAATTGTGGTAGAGAAAGGACTTTCAAGTCAATTTGATGCTGAATTTGACCCAATTTACACTTCACCTTATGACATTTCTTTGAAGGATGCAATTAGTGACCCGTTCTTAGTAAATATGTACGATGAAATGAGTCATAATATTGCTTTTATTCAAAAACTTGAAGCTTAAGTGCATGGATGCAAAAAGTATTATTTATATTTTTGATTATGATTTCAAGAATAAACAAAAAGCAAAGAATCGCTACTTCATCATTTTAGACAAAGATAAAACATCCTCAATTATTTTAACTGTGATTACTTCACAAAATCATGTTCCAGATGCAATGTTGAAACATGGTTGTATTTTACAAGAAGAATCAAATATACATTGTTATAGTTTTGGTAAAGAAAAAGTAATTGGAAATAAAGGTTTCAAGTTTCCAAAGGACAGTTTTATTTATATAAACTCCACGAGTGTCTTTAAAACTGAAATTCCAAATTTATTGAGAGAATATCCTTCTATTGAGATTAAAGATATTGTTTTGGATAGTGAATATGGAGAATTGCTCTATTGTATTTATAAAAGTAAATATTTACCAAGACAAATCAAGAGAAAACTTGAAGAAATTCTAACTGATATATATAAATAAAAAAGAGTCTCAAAATTGAAACTCTTAGACGACCAAGGACACTTCAATCCATTTTTTTTTACATAGTTACAAATAATAAGCTCTTGAAAAATCAAGGGCATTTTTTTGTTTCAAAATATTAGGAATATCAAATAAATGTGTATATACCCCCCCAAAAAACAAATGTACAAAATAAAAAAAGCAAAAAAGCACTAAAAAGCCAATAAAA
>CAZHLZ010000249.1:0-5808 GCA_964532475.1 uncultured Chitinophaga sp. | reverse complement strand
AATTAAAAATTATAAGAAAAAATGATTGACTTTACAACAATTCAGACTTTTCCAACTTCGCCTACTATTCAATTTTTGCAAAATAAAAATAAATTAATTACACATCGGAATCAATTATTGTGGTACACATTAATTGGATTATTGGTTATATCGGTAATTTATTCTGCTCATTTGAATTTTAAGGCCGAAAATGAATTAGACCCTATAATTGATGAAAAACACTAACTTTCAATTAAATAATTTAGAAATCAGAGTTTTATTGTTATTTTTTAAAATAACAAAATATTCTGCAAAAAACCTAAAATTCATTATTTTTTAGTAAATTAATCCTCACTGGCGCTAACTCGTGTCCGAATATTAAAAGCAAATGATTCACCTTTTCCATTTGCAGATTGGTTTTACCTTGTTCAACCTTTCTGATCACTGTTAGAGCAATCCCAGATTTAATAGCAAACTGTTCCTGTGTAAGGCCTACTTCTTTGCGCTTTGTTTTGAGGAATTCCGGTAAACTCTGGATTTTCATTCTACAAATTTATATGCTATTACATATAAAAATAAACTTTTGACCATTTTTATATGCATTTGCATATAATTATAGTAAACCTAGCTTTCATATAATGAACTATTTGAAACTTTTGATTTTTTCTTCAATTTTTTCCAAGAAATCTCTAACAGCTGAATCAAAATATAATATTTTAGATAACTCATCCCAAGACTCCATTCCGT
This sequence comes from uncultured Chitinophaga sp., assembly GCA_964532475.1. Taxonomy (GTDB): domain Bacteria; phylum Bacteroidota; class Bacteroidia; order Flavobacteriales_D; family Crocinitomicaceae; genus M2408. The sequence goes on along the minus strand of CAZHLZ010000249.1, from coordinate 5,082 downwards.
AAATATTTTCATTTTCTCCAAAATAAAGATTATATAATTCAGGACTACTTTTTATATATTTTTTCACCAAGAATGATATACTATCCATTTCTTTTGAAGCCTCTTTCTTATTTTTAACTTTGCCATATTCAAATTGACGATAGTAATTTTCGTATTGATGGCGTTTATCCGATAAATATTTAAATGCTTTTTCCCAATCTTGCTTTTCCATCTAACAAAATTCGCTAAAAAAATAAGTACAACAAATAGGTCATAAGATTTGTATAATTTCTATATAACTTTTTCAAGTTTAGCCTATTTTTCTTCTATTTATTTAAAACAATTTCATTCCTGTTAGGAACTCTAATTTAAATACAAAGTATCCGTATTTATCCGCAAATATCCGAAAGTGATACGAAAATGGATACTTTGCCCAAACATTTTCTTACATACTTCAATTCTATTAAATTATCATCCCTAAAAAATATAAAAACACATTAATAGCTGATATTGTGATATTTATAAATCTTTTCATAAAATTATTTTTGAATTTTAGTTTACATTTAACCGCTCAATGTAAACTTACTTTCAAATCCATGAGAATAGGAACTAAGGTAAAACAAACAGATGGTTAAAGTGCTTTTATTCCAGATGCTTTTCCTCCAGGAGAACTACTGAGTTTTTCAAAAGCAATATTAACTAAAGCTGCAACTGCTGAAAGACTTATTGGCAAACTTGACGGTATTGCCGATACCCTCCCTGATGCGGATTTCTTTAACAGTATGTATGTGATAAAGGATGCCACAAGCTCTGCACAAATTGAAGGCACGCGCGCAACCATGCTCGATGCCTTGGAACTAAGCGCAGGGGTTAACGTAAAAGATACCGATGCGGATGATATCTTACATTATATAAATGCCCTTAATTACGGAAAAGGAAGACTAAAGGAATTTCCTTTTTCACTGAGATTTATTCGTGAACTACACAAAGAACTCATGACCGGGGCAAGATCTACCCATTTCGCAGATCCCGGAGAATATAGAAAATCTCAAAATTGGATTGGTGGTGCAACTTTAAAAGAAGCTCATTTTGTTCCTCCACCAGTCAATGAAATGATTAATGCTTTATCCGACTTAGAGAAATTTATTCATAATGTCGATTTAATGCCTGTCTTACAAGCTGGGTTGATACATTCACAATTTGAAACCATTCACCCTTTTTTGGACGGTAATGGCAGAACAGGCCGCTTATTGATTACATTATTCTTATTTGAAAGGGCAGTTTTGGAAAAACCTGTTTTGTTCCTGAGCAGCTACTTTAAAAAGCACCAGCAATTGTATTACGATAAACTGACGGCTTACCACAACAACAAACCGGAAGAGTGGCTTCACTTTTATTTAGATGGTATCATAGAAACTGCCAATAAAAGCATTGATACCTCTAAAAGAATTGTTGCTTTGAAAGAAACTGATATGCGTAAAATTCAATCTCTAGGTAAAAGAGAAGCGGATAGCGGTGTTAAATTCCTGCAATCTTTATATACCAATCCATTGACCAGTGTTGGTATGGCCATTCAGAATCTTGGCTTCACCCGTCCCGGTGCTACGAAGTTGGTAGAGCGTTTTGTACATCTTGAAATACTGAAGCCTTTGGACGAGTCTGTAAAATATGGGAAGACATATTTGTATGAGAAGTATTGGGAAATTTTTTAGGGAGTGAGATAATAGTAGTAAAAAGATACTTAAATATACTTGGGTTGTTACCTTTTTACGCAAAAATGTAACATTGTTAACCTTTATCATATATTCAATAATTCCTTATGCATCTGTATATCTACACTTTATACAATGTTTTCGCTTATAAGAAAAAATAATTTCACTTATAAGTGAAATTATGCTATATTGCTATATATTTGCAACTGAATTTGAATGGACTTCGAAATAGTAGAGTTAGAAAATTTAAGTGGGGGAAAGGCTGTGGTCTATTCAGTTCTAGAAATTGGATGTGATTGCAATTTATTTATACAATTTATTCATTTATTTTTTACTGACTATCAACGTGAGGTTTCGAAAATCACCAACAGAATAAAGACAATGGGTGAAAAAACTGGAGCTGTAGAACACTTCTTCAAATTATATGAAGGTCTATTTTGCGATGGGGTTTGCGCAATATTTGATGACCCCGTTAAAAAACTAAGACTTTTTTGTATTCGATATGGCAATGGTACTATAATAATTGGTTCTGGCGGACCAAAGACTGTGCAAAAATGGCAGCAATGCCCTGTATTAAGTAAAGCAGCAAATCAAATGATTGAAGTAGCTCAAAAATTGAATACCCGCATTCGAAATGGAGAAATTAATTTTTCTCAAAATAGATTAGTAGGAAATTTAATTTTCCAAGATTGAAAAACATTATGACAAAACAAGTGGTTAAAGTAGGTCAAATTAAAAAATCAATAAATGATTTAATTGACAATGTATTATCGGCAATAGGAAAGGTCGATAAAATGAAAATTGAAAACAAAATGGTAATTTCATCCAGAATTGATGAATTACTCAAACAACGGAGTCTTGGTAAACTAGAATTTGCGAATAGATTAAATCAAAATCCGTCAGTTGTTACAAAATGGTTAAGTGGGAATCATAATTTCACAATTGATACATTAACAGAAATTTCTGTTGATCTAGATATTACAATTTCTGAATTGTTTGAAAAAAAACAACTAATCACATTTATTTCAATAAATGCTTCTCCTTATCAAAGATTGGAAAATCCAAATTTGTTTTTAAGTCAGCCTTATTCAAAACTAAGTATGTATGCTGAGTTTTACAATATGAGTAATCAAGCAATGGCCACAAATGAACACACTTTAATAAATAGAAACATAAAAATAGATCCTTTTCAACCATCTAAATCATCTTATTTAGAACTTAATCTTAACCAAGATTAACCCCCAACGCCAAATGAACATTACAGATCCAAAAGAATTAAAAATTGAATTTCAAATTGTTGGAATTGATATTTTAAAATTTTCTTACGAACTTCCAGTAGGTATTGAACTTACCCAGCAAACTAATTTTAATTTTAATATACAAACTGAAAACAAGGTAAATCAAAATGAAAAAATCACATTTATGATTTTTAAGTGTGAAGTTTCAATTGCTGGGCAATCAAACATTATAGCTGAATTTCACTCCAGTTGTGTTTTTAGCATTTTAAACTTTGATGAAGTAGTCACTCAAGACGAGAGCAACAACTTTCATATTAATAATCATTTCTTGCAAACAATTAACATGATAACTATTTCAACTGCAAGAGGACTTATGTATTCTGCTTTTAAAGGAACATTTTTACACGCCGCGATATTGCCATTAATAGATCCGAGAATTACTCCAACTACTGAAGATAAAAATATTTTAAATAAGAAGAAGTCGAAATAATCATTCAAAACATTTGAAATTATCAACTATTTTGAACCTACTCGATTAATTGCAAAAACTTATTCTTTATTATAATCGAGGATGCCTATGTGTTACTCATTGGTATACTTGGATCATGAAATACAGCGAGAAAATCAATAGTGTTCTGTAATTTTCTTTTTACAGATTCTACTTCAATTGATTTATTAAATCTCGAAAATGAACCACGAATTAAATCTGATCTATTTTCAAAATGTCTACTGTTTATCATACCGCCTTGAATTAATTTAAAGGAATACTCTCTACCAATTCCAGGATACATCCCCAATTTATAAGGCACTTGATATGGAATACACGTTTCATCAAGCAATCGAGATCCAGCATCAAAACTTTTCAATATTTCGACAATTGAATTATCTATAACTGTTCCAGCCCAATCCATTGCATCAGCTTTAGAATATGCATTTACAACTCCTTGTCCATACATACAGCTCACCTGAAACTGTGCATCATGTTTACTTGTACTTTTAAAACTCTCTAATCTTATTTTTCCCTTCATTAATACCCCTCGAATTGGGAAATTATATACAATCATTCTCCAATTAAAATCATTAACTACACTAACTAGTTCGATCAATTGATCATTGTTTTGTTCTTTAGTCCAATAAACCATAGAATCTGAAATGTTTAAAAAGTTTAATTTGGAATCACTCATATCTGCAAATAATACTCCATCGCGTTCCTCTTTCGGAGATTCTTTAGCAATGCCATGTTCAATATCTCTAAAGATATTTCCCATAGCACGTACCAAAGTTTCATCATCATTATTTAAAATAAATTCTTTAAACCCTAGTAAATCAAAATACGCAAGATAAACTTCTTGAAATAGGTCTTTTCTTTCCATAATTATACTTTTTAATTACAAAAATATAATAAAAAAAACCTGAATTCAAGAAGATAAAATATAATTTTATCTTCTTCGAAAACTTTACTTAAATTTATTGAAAACTCTTCAATAACTCCAATCAACCTTCTCCAACTCCTTTTCCTTCATCTTTTCCGACAAATGGATATAACTTCTGGTTGTATTGATGTCGCTGTGTTGTGCCATTTCCTGAAGCACCGGAATGCTTACCTTGCCTACCATAAAGGTAATAAATGTGTGTCGGGCAATATGAGAAGTCAGTTTCAGATCGATATGCGCCATTTCAGCTAATATTTTCAAATTCCTGTTGTACGATTGCAAACTGATTCTGAACGGATATATAGTTAATACATCTTTGTACTTAGCAATAATCATTTCCGGTTTGCTCAATCCTACTGCATTCTTGAAAAACAAAGCCAAGTTCTCCTGCTTATGCTTCTTCGTTTTCTGAGATATTAAATCCAAATAAATTCCGTCCTTTTTAAATTTTATGGTTTGCTCGTTAATTTGCTGAAGGTCGCTGAAACGTAAACCTGTGTATACGGAAAATAAAAACATATCTCTGGATCTGGCCAAGCCTTGATTGCCGTCTTTAATCATTACCTCTTCAAGTTTTCGGATATCATCAATAGATAAACAATACTTCTCTGTCTTTTTTCCCTTCATCTTGAAATCCTCATAAGGATTGGCATGCTTTTCAACCAAACCTTTGCGAATGGCTTCGTTTATAGTACGCCTTATATACTTATGATACTTTAC
>CAZHLZ010000248.1:0-5905 GCA_964532475.1 uncultured Chitinophaga sp. | reverse complement strand
ATAGTCTCAGACCTTGGTGAAGGGTTATACAAAAGCACCTTTAAAAAAAAAGTTACTTTTAATGACAAGACAAAAACTTATCCCTCATATTTATTTTTCAAAAAAAAGGGGGGCGATTTTAAAATCATTGAAGAAGGTGATGAAATCACCAATTCAAATTTAAACTATGAATCAGTTTATGATAGTCAAAATTCTGAAAAAAGAATTAATTGGCTAATTCCGTTAATGGTTTCAGTTTCTTCCATTGGTCTTATTTCATTGGTTGTTGTTGCTTATAAAAAAAGAAAGAAGAGAGAAGAGATTATTCTACCCAAACCAGAAATAAACACTCAAAATCAAAACGAACAAACCAAAGATTCTATTCAAAAAGGGATGGACTTTGAACGATACATATTGGATCAGTTCGAAAAAAAATATTTTATATTGGAATATTGGCAAAGTGACAAAGGTCATAATGGTCGATACCCAGAGTCAAACCAGAACCCGGATTTTGTTTTTAGACTAGAAACTCAAAGTGACTGGGGAAATCTAGCAATTGAATGTAAATATCAGAGTAATATCAATGCGAATGCTCCTGTTAAATTTTGTGAAGACTATCAATTGAGAAACTATCAAAATTTTGGTCACAGAAATAAAATGAAAGTGTTTCTTATTCTTGGACTTGGCGGATCACCAAAAATGCCTGAAGAACTATACTTTTTACCTATCATTGACTTAAGGTCGAATATTATCACGTATAAGGAGCTTCAGAGATATTCAAAAAAGATTGGAACGAGGTTTTTCTATAATTTGGATTATGGGACTTTAAGTTAGTAATTTATGTCCATCAAACCTAAAATAACCTATTTGTTAGGTGCAGGTGCAAGTGCTTTTGCTGTTCCTACAATTAAGTACTTTCATTTACTGCTCGAAAAATTTCGCTTAGAAGTGAATACAAAATTGCAAAAAGTAAAATTATCAGAGGTTGAGAAACAAAAAGTCGATGAGAAACTTAAATTGATAGATGATATTACTTCCTTTGCAACTGTTGACACATGGGCAAGAAAATTATTTTTAAGTAAAGACCCAAAATACAAGCAAGTTAAAGAACTTATCTCATTGTTTTTAATATACGTCCAATTTGGTTGCACTGACTCAATCGGGCAAATTATTAATGATCAAAAGAGGATGAATCAAGCTGGCCTACTTTATTTGTCAGATATTGAGAAGACTCAAATTGAACTTATGTTTCAGCGACCATTAGATCCAAGGTATGATTTGTTTATTGGCTCAATTTTGAAACATGATAAGGATGGAGATTTTTTGAGATTCCCAGACAACATCAATATTATTTCATGGAATTACGATTCGCAGTTCGAATCATCTTTAAAGTCTTTCTCTAATTCTGAAATTTTAAGAGAAAACAAAATCAAAATGGAAGTAACTAAATTAAATGGAAGTGCAAATTTCACAATGGTAGATATTGATGATCGTTTCGAAGATGCTTTTTATTTTTACAACAATATTTCTAAAAACAGGAATTTTTTCCCAAGGTTGATATGCATTCTTGCTGAACAATATGAATATAAATCAGAATTTGAAAACAAATTAAAGTTTGCATGGGAAATGGAAAACGAAGTAGTCCAAAATGCTTGGTCTAAAATTTCAGAAACAGACATCCTTGTAATCATTGGTTACACTTTTCCGTCTTTTAATCAAGAGATTGAAAGAAAGATATTTCAGATGGGTAATAAAATTCAAAAAATTTACTATCAAGTACCTGTTACAGAATACGATAGTTTATTGCAGAGATTGAAAGGCACACTTTATAACGGTAAAGAGAATCCTACTTATACTGAAATAAAGAATGGAATGTCAAATTCAAAACCCGTACAGTTTTTCAATATCAAGGATTTGAATCAATTTTATATCCCAAATGAATTTTACATTTAACAAAGTTGTTTGAGAATAAGTGGGTTGATTTATCTTAAATAACCCATTTTTTAAATGTGAATTAAAACAAATTAAAATCCTTTTGAATTTAAATGATAGAAAAGTTGTTCTCTGTTTAAGTTTGAGGCTGAATAAACTATTTCTATAAAAACCCTCCTTACATAATTTTCAATTTCATTAATCAAGTCTTGTATATTTTCTTTTCTTAAACTATCCCCGTGAACAATTGTGCTTCTAATTCCATATAGTTTTTTTATTCTTTTATATAAAATATTAAAATCATCAATATTATCTGAAAGTAAAATTGCTGTATGTCTTGAAATTGTATGAGAAATTTGATCTTTACTGACATTGAATATACTCTCAAGACATATCATTAATGTCAAATATCGAATTCTAGAATCATTTATTTTATACGCACTAAGGAACGTTTGAATGGATAAACCAGTAAGATCTGAATTATTTAATTTACAATAGGCATTGTTTGAAATCAATTCTATTAAATTATCTAAAGTTTCTTTTTTTATTGAAGTGACTTTATTTCTCTTAAACAATTCTTCCTTCCATAATTTATGTGGGACAGTGTTATCTTCATTTACACAAATTGTCATCGTACTTTCAATATCTCCTTCTTCAATTAACCTGAGATTACATAATAGTTCATTAGCAAACTGATTTATGTCATATGAAAACTTCATTATTTGCTTATAATAACTTTCATCAGTAAACTTAATTTGATCAATGTAGGTGAGCAAATATGCAAAATAATGTTCAGTTAAATCTCCAAAAAAATAATCCGTATAGGAAGAATGGTTAAATATAATCATTCCAAAAGCTTCTGACACTTCAGCATTGCCAAATTTCATAGTATCAGTTCCCATTTTCCGATCCGGAACCGAAAATAATTGATGAAATTTGTCTTCAATTTCATTTAATTCCATTTTAATAAAAATGTAACCCTTACTTCTTAGAAATGGATTTAATAATAAAATTGAATCATCACAATTTCTGAAAATTGTATAAATATTAACTTTTTTCAAAATATTTAATTTTAATTGAGATTTAAACTTTAAACAAAGAAATAAAAATTAATTCTATTCATACATTTTATTTTGAAAATGGAATGAGGTATTTGGTTGAAGATCAAAATTCTTAATCCATTGTTATTAGTGCAATATGTTTCTTATTTATGTGGAATTAATCACTTAATCCTACTGGAGTATCATCTGCAATCGAGGGTTAAAGCTGCCTCATGCTTCGGCCGCTGCTTTTTTTATGCCCTCAGGAAACTCAAATACCGGGGGTTTGATTTTATTTTGGTGGCGAGAAGCTCTTTCTTTTTAATGAAATTATTGAGGAAGTATTTTGTTTGCCGTTAAATATGAGATTCTTTGAATAGGTCGAATCAATTTAAACAGATCAAAAACATCAATTACGTATCTAAGATAATAATCACTTAGTCTATAGAACATATTTAATTCATCCTATAAAACGTCTAATGGCTTAAAATCACATTTTCAAGACCAGTTGCTGTAAGATTGTCTGTAAAAACCGTTGCCCATAAACTATATTGAACTTTGACAATTTCAATAGTAATGGGATTAATTCTACAAAATTAAATGTAGAATTTTACACGCCATACTTTATCACTAAAGCCAATTGCCCTGCATGATATGCAGTATGAGATATGATTCTGCCAAGGGCCTCTGCTTTGGTTCTGGTTCCGAATTCTTTGGTGATGACCGTTTGCGACCAATCGCTATCCGTCTGTTTTTGAATAATTGAATTCAATGCTTCAAATGCTTCTTTCTCATATTTTAATAACGCATTCAAATCCGTCCATTCGCCACTGTCCTTTCCGGCTGCTACTGTAGCGGCATGCACTTTCAGATCCATGCTTCCAAATACATTTTTTGCGAATAACATTTCAACATCTGCGATATGCCTAAGGAGAAATCCGGCACTGTTAGGTGAATTGCCAAGCTTTTTGGAAAGGTCTTCCGATTTGACAACACTCAGTTGATTCGAAAATCTTGTGCGGGCTTCCAGCCAGGTTTGAATGTAGTTTTCAGTTATGGTCATATTATTCAATTAGTTTAAGTAGATCAATATATAGTAAAATCCGGTTAGTATCAACCTCTCGTCTGCAATATAAGATATTAGAACTGCAGCACGTCTAATAGCATTGAAATTTTTCCTGCAATTTATAATTTACTAAGCCGGTGAGTTGAATTATTTTTTCAGGTAGTTAACCCGGTATTTTGTTATACCGACAAAAAATCAACAGTCGATTGTACTTAAATAATAATCTTCAAATCGAGAGGGATTACTGGCGTAAATCACAAAAGTGTTTTGTTTCAGTTATAATCCTCGCAAAAGGATCTGCTTTCGCTCTCACTTTCACTCTCACTCTCCTTACGGGCGTCTTCAAACAACGGGAAAAGACGCTGCCTCATGCTTCGGCCGCTGCTTTTTTTATGCCCGCAGGAAACGCAAATACCGGAGGTTTGATTAGTTTTTATTTTGGCGAGATGTTTATTCTGTTAAGGAAGTTTTCTGGGAGTATTTGGTTTCATTAAAAATCTAAGAAGCGTTTAGAAAAAATTTATATTAAAAATTCGAGAGGGATTACTGTCGTGATCCGCAGGGGGGGCGTCTACAAGCTAGGGAAAAGATGCTGCCTCATGCTTCGGCAGCTACTTTTTTTATGCCCGCAGGAAACGCAAATACCGGGGGTTTGATTTTTGTTTTTGTGGCAAGATTGATTATTCTATTAAGGAAGTTTTCTGGGAGTATTTGGTTATAAATCGAAGGGATTACTGGCGTGATCCGCACAAAGGGGGCGTCTACAAGCAAGCGAAAAGACGCTGCCTCATACTTCGGCCGCTGCTTTTTTTATGCCCTCAGGAAACTCAAATACCGGGGGTTTGATTTTTGTTTTTGTGGCGAGATTGTTTATTCTATTAAGGAAGTTTTCTGGGAGTATTTGGTTATAAACCGAGAGGGATTACTGGCGTGATCCGCTAGGGGGGCGTCTACAATCAGCGGGAAAAAGCTGCCTCATGCTTCGGCCGCTACTTTTTTTATGCCCTTAGGAAACTCAAATACCGGAGGTTTTATTTTTGTTTTTGTGGCGAGATTGATTATTTTATTAAGGAAGTTTTCTGGGAGTATTTGGTTATAAACCGAGAGGGATTACTGGCGTGATCCGCAAGGGGGGCGTCTACAAGCAACGGGAAAAGACGCTGCCTCATGCTTCGGCCGCTACTTTTTTTATGCCCGCAGGAAACTCAAATACCGGAGGTTTGATTAGTTTTTATTTTGGCGAGATGTTTATTCTGTTAATGAAGTTTTCTGGAAGTATTTGGTTTCCTTCGGGCATAAAAAAAGGCCTTCAACTGCGTTGAAGGCCTTTTCCCTTGCTTGTGATCCCGAAGGGATGTGAAATTAATTAAATCTAATTTGCTTAAATTTGTCCATGCTACTTTCAAACTCATTGCTATCAAAGGATTCAGCAAATATAACCAAAATGCGATTTTCAATTCAACTTTGCTCATTTAATTAAATTTCATCCCCCCTCTCATCCCCCAATTATGAAAAACATCGAAGTTAAACAATACTTAAAAACCAAAGATAAGACAAAAATATCTGTCATTTCACATGTTATTTATGCCGATTATGAACGCATAAAAATCTCATCCAAAATTAGCATCCCTGTTAAAAACTGGAATTTCAAAGACCAGTGTATGAAAGCAGGAACGGAACACGCTGCCGAATACAATGCCATCATCAAACAACAGGTAAAAACAATTGAAGATATTTACCTCAAAGCGGTTTTGGCAGGCGACAAATTTGACAAAGCCTATCTGGAAGAACGTTTTCATGATAAAAAACCTGAAAAAGGAAGCAAGGATTTTATGGAATATTTATCCGAATGGATTGAAAGCTCCAAATTGACCAAGACGGAAGGCAC
>CAZHLZ010000247.1:0-5987 GCA_964532475.1 uncultured Chitinophaga sp. | reverse complement strand
CCGTAGCTCAGCTGGATAGAGCAACTGCCTTCTAAGCAGTAGGTCTCTGGTTCGAATCCAGACGGGGTCACTAATAAAACTTAAAACCTCTTGATTTTCAAGGGGTTTTCTTTTTTAAAATAGTTTGGGTCAAACATAGGTCAAACATTTGATTTTTTATTAAATTACCTTTAAAAGGGTGTTACAATAAGAAAACAAAAGAAAAACATAATACTTTATCTTTTCTTTTCCTATTAAGTTACTCTTCTTCAAACATCAATTTCCTAAAATAACCGAATTTAATATTTTTTGATAACACAAAAAAGTGTGTTCAAATGCATAATAGTTTCTTGAAGTGTATAAGAATTTTAGTGCATAAAACTGTCGTTTTTCTTCTTTTATTTTGATTTATTAATCATTTAAAATAAATAAAAAATGGCAAAGCAAAATGGAATTATTAAGCTAAAAGGAACATTGGATAATGTTACCTTTTACAAGACCAAAGATGGTGATTTGGCAAAAATGAAAACGACTGTCGATAAAGACAGAATCGCAAACGATCCAGCGTACCAAAGAACGCGAGAAAATGGAGCTGAGTTTGGTAGCTCTGCAACTTCTGGAAAACTAACTCGTGATTCATTGCGACCGATTGCATTGAATGCTTCTGATTCTAGAACGGTTGCACGTATGACCAAATTAATGACGCAAATCAAAAATTTGGATACAACTTCTGCTCGTGGAGAAAGAAATGTTGGTGTTGCAATGGCTTCCGCTCAAGCAAAAGCCTTATTAAAAGGATTCGATTTTAATAAAGAAGCATTGCTTGGAAGTATTTTGTACAAACCTTGGGCGGTGAATACGACAACTGGTGTGATTACTATTACTGGAGTTGTACCAGTAAATGATATTTCTGCACCTGAAGGAGCAACACATGTTAGTTTCACAGGTTGTTTTGCAAACATAAATTACGCTTCGGGTATTACAGATGTAAAACTTACCAACATCCAAAACATTGCAATTAATGGGACTGCAAGTACTGTAACTTTGACACCTACTGCCGTGCCAACGGGAACAGGTGTAAAAGTGTTTTTACTCAAAGTGGAATTCTTCCAATTGGTGAATGGTGTGCAGTACACCTTAAAAAATGGAGCTCATAATGCTCTTAAAATTATTGAAGTAATTTAATTTTTTTGAAGCCATGAAAATAGTAGATCGTTTTAAATCCCCTACTCCGAAGTTTCACAGAACTTTGAGAAATATCGGGCTTGGCTTGGTTGCAGCTGGAACAGCAATTGTTGCTTCTCCAGTTGCTTTACCGATTGCACTAGCAAGTTTGGGGAGTTATTTAATCGTAGCAGGAAGCGTTGCAACAGCAGTAGCACAAAGTGTAACAGCAGACCGAAAATAGTACAAATCACATTAAAAATTATACAATGAAAAAGGAATGTAAATCTAGTGAATGGGATATCCGTTTGAAATCTAGAAAAAAGCCAATCCCGATGGCTATCGGGATCAAACCAGGAACCGAAATGAGTGAAAAAGTGAATATCATGCACGTTGATATTCAAGAGGAAAGTGATGAAGAATCTGAAACTGTTGATTTAAATTTGGTTTTAGAAAATGAAAACAACAATCAAATTGAATTTGCATTGAAGAAGAAAAACAAGACTAAATTCAAAGCGAGTGGAGATTTAACTGAAAAAGTAAATGTGCTGCATGTTGATTTCATTGAAGAAACCACAGAAGATTCATTAACAGAAACCATGAAAATGAAACTTCAAAAAAACGATAATGAGTTACTTGCTTTGGCTGTAAAGAAGAAAAAAACCAAGTTCAAAGCTGGAGCTGACTTAACGGACAAAGTGAACGTGGTTGCCATTGATTGGATTGAAGAAATTGATGAAAATTCTGAAGAGTTTACTTTTTTCATCAAGTTAAAATCAAACTTCTGTACAACAGATGAAAGCCAAGAATTAGATTCTCAAATTTCAGCATAAAGATCATGTATCATCAACACGACGACCATAGCACAGCGATAGGAACATGCACAGGAACTGCTTTCTCAATTTTTGCGACACTTGATTTACAAGACATCACAAAAACAGTTGTTTTGGCTTGTGTTGGTGCATTTGTTAGTTTCTTTGTGACGATTTTCTTAAAATGGATTTGGAACAAATTCAAAAATCGAACTTAAAAGTTTCATATCAAGATTTCAATAACGCCATTTGTCTGTTTGAGCAGCGAATGGCGTTTTTTTATGCTCCTACTTTTTGTTTTTTTGATGAGGTTTTTGAAAAAAACTTTGCAAAAAACTGAAAATTGCAAAGTTTGCAAAGTTTGCAAAAGTTGCAAACTTTGCAGAGAGAAAATAATTAAAAACTATCATAAAAAAAAGTAAATTTGTCATCATCATAATTAACCAATGATTAATACAGAAGAACAAATTCAAATTATTCAATCCCTATTTAAGTGTAGAACAGATGTTTTTGCTTTAAGATGGGAAAAAGGTAATAAATCAGGTTATTCTCCTTCTTTATTTTATGACCCTTATCGCTTTAGGATACATAAAATGAATGGAGGAACTTTTGAAAATTTTGGTGAAAAATCATACAATAAACTTACTGAAGCTAATATACAAAAACATTTAGAAGGTTATCATCAAATAGGTGTTTATCCCTTACAGCTAGATAATTCAAGTTGTTTTATTGTTGCTGATTTCGATAAAATGAGCTGGCAAAAAGAAGCTGTTTTATTTTTAAATGCTTGTAAAGATAAAAATATTCCAGCGTATTTGGAACGTTCCCGTTCAGGAAATGGTGGACATGTTTGGATTTTTTTTCAAGAACCCTACCCAGCAATAAAGAGTCGAAAAATTTTCAAGAGTATTTTGGAACATTCAGGTGCTTTTTCAATGTTTGATAAAACATCAAGCTTTGATAGACTTTTTCCAAATCAAGATTATCTTACTGGTAAAGGTTTTGGTAATTTAATTGCGTTACCCTTAAATAAAAAAAATGTAGCACAAGGAAATGGTTGCTTTATTGATTCTGAAACATTTGAAATTATCGAAAACCAATGGGATTATTTGAGTAAAATAAAAAAAGTAACTATTAGTGAGTTGGAGGTAATTCATAACCAAACTTCCTCAGAAATCAGTCCTCTTATTTCTATTGAAAAGTCTGACACTATTTCCATAATTTTAAATAGCAAAATAATATTACAGAAACTAGAAATTCCATTAATTTTAGTAAATTTCATCAAGGATCAATTAAATTTTGCAAATTCTGAGTTCGTAATAAAAAAGAATTCCAGTAAAAATACTTTTAACACTCATCGCTATTTCAATTTAATAGAAGAAAAAGACACTGAAGTGCATTTACCAAGGGGATTTATTGGTTCACTAATAAGATTTTGTAAAGAATCTGCAATCAAGTTTAAATTTTTTGATGATCGAAAAATGAAATTATTGATAAATTACAACTTTAGTGCAATACTTCAAAATCATCAAAATCAAGTAATTGAAACAGTTAAAAGAAAAGATTTTGGAATCATAGTGGCTCCACCAGGTGCTGGCAAAACTGTAATAGGATTAAAAATAATAGCTTTAAAGCAACAACCTGCCTTAATAATAGTGCATAGAAAACAATTACTTGAACAATGGATAGAGCGAATTGAAGCTTTTTTGGATATTCCGAAAAAAGAAATCGGTGTAATCGGTCAAGGTAAAACAAAAATTGGAGAAAAAGTAAATGTAGCAACTATCCAAAGTTTAAAATTGAAGGCTGATAGTGTAAGTGATAAATTTGGAATTGTTATTGTTGATGAATGTCATCATATTCCTGCAGAACAATATAAAAATACCATTGAAAAATTAAAAACCTTTTATTTATATGGCTTAACCGCTACACCAATTAGAAAGTACAACGATGCGAAAATAATATTTACACATTTGGGGGATATTATTGCGAATATTGAACCTAATGAAATTGAAAATTATAAACATCCAAAAATTATAGTTAAAAGTACTGAATTTCATGTTCCATTCAATAGTAAAATTGACAATTTTGAATCTTTGTCAAAAATATTAATACATGATACATCAAGAAATAATCAAATAATAGAAGATGTAAAATTTGAACTTGAGCAAGGAAAAAAGATAGTTCTTCTTACCGAAAGAAAAGAACATATTGAAGCGCTAAATTTATTTTTGAATAAAAATTATAATGTAACAACTCTAAGTGGTGATGATTCTGATAGCCAAAAAAAACTAAAATGGAAATTATTATCTGAGGGAAATTTTCAAATTTTAATTACAACAGGTCAATATTTTGGAGAAGGAACTGACATAAAAACGATAAATTGTCTATTTTTAGTTTATCCATTTTCCTTCGTTGGAAAATTAATTCAATATATTGGTAGAGTTCAGAGATCCGAGATAACCCCAACAATTTATGATTATAGGGATTTAAAAATTGAATACCTTAATAGGCTTTACTTAAGACGAAATACCTATTATCGAAAAATTCAAAAGCTGGTAAATTTGTTTGATGATCCGCAACCGAACGAAAGTAATTTACTACATAATCGAATTGAAATAAATAGGACGATTAAGATTTTTATTGATGAATTGGAATTTCATTATGGTAGCATTACTTTTAAGTACTTTATTTCCGAAATTCAAGCTGCAATTGAATTTCAAATTGAAAATTGGGATTTGAGACCAGAATTTGAAGTCTTAAAAACTTACTTTGCAAAGGTTTTAAATTCAAAATATATTACCGTTGAAGTGGTAGCAGAATTTGAAAATCAAATATTAGTTTCTCAAATTGCAACATCCCCAGAAATTCAAAGAATTACTAAGGAAGTTATTGAGAGTGTTAAATTTCAATTTCTAAATAAAGAAATCACAAAATCTTCTAAACCAAAAGGTAAAAATCTTCTTACGTTGGATGAATTGCAAGAAAAAGGGAAAATTTATTCTAATGGTAATGATATAATAGAAGCACTACTCAAAAGTAAAAATTATAAGCATTCAAAACAAATACAGTATCTGGCTGAAAGACATGAGAATATTACCATGAAAATTCGTTTTGTTCTTCATCCATTTTCATTTGTATTTCTAGTAGCAAATGAAAATTTTTATTACATTATTCTCGAAACATTAGACACTGAGGAAGCATCATATATATGGAAATGTCCGAAAAATAAATCAATGTTGATTGATGAAATAGCAAGAATTGAAAATAATCTGGAATTAATAAGAGAAAAAGGAAGACAAGCATTTTTAGAAAATGCTCCAATTAATTTTAATCGAATTGTTCATGATTATTCCGATTCAAAAAAAGGCTTTTCAAATTGGAAAGCTACATTAGAAGAAAGGATTTAATTTTTTTCACAAATTAATTTAAAACAATGAAATGCCCTAGTCCACGACCAGGGCTTTTCTTTTACTTTACCAAATCCCTTGCAACCTCTCTCTTAATCTTTTTCAAAGTTGCAGCTAAATCCTGAAAATGGTGATCTTTTTCGTTCGCCGTTTTCAGTAAAATCAATGATTTTTGAAAAAGTTCTGGTTTTGTTTGGCATTTTAGAAAAGAATCGCGGACCAGGTTAAAAAATTCTTTCTTGCGAATGTAAAGTATTACGGAACCGATGAGGTGATGACGGAATTTATGACTTTGCCAGAAAGCAAAACAGATCCAGTACAAACTTTCTTTTTGCTCTTCTGAATCACATTCAATTACAAAACAATTTGGACATGGTTCGTCCATTGGCTTACCGGTATTTAATCCTTTGTTCAATACAAAGAAATGCACGCTCGAGTATGTTATACCCGGACGATGCGTTTTGATGCTAAAACTCAAATTCATAATTTTCAGTTTTAGTAGTTAATGACTTCAACCTGCGTTGTGCATAGTTTCTCAAATTGAGATACATTGTTCTCAAATTGCCTGGTTCGATGTTTTGTAATTCCTTTTCAAAAAAGGCAATTTCTGTTTGCAATTGGA
>CAZHLZ010000246.1:0-6018 GCA_964532475.1 uncultured Chitinophaga sp. | reverse complement strand
CAAAAACCTAGAACTTTTAGTAATCGACGAAGTAAGTATGTTGCGTGCTGATTTACTTGATGCCATTGATTGGGTTTTAAGAAATATCCGCAAAAAAAATGAGGCTTTTGGTGGAGTACAAGTTTTATTTATTGGAGATTTATTGCAACTTCCTCCAATTGTAAAAAATGAAGAATGGAGCGTATTAAGAAAATATTATTCGGGGATTTTCTTTTTTAATTCACATGTTTTGATGCAAAAACCTCCAATTTACATTGAATTAGAGAAAATTTACCGACAAGATGATGCAGATTTCATTCAAATCTTAAATAATTTAAGAAATAATAAAATAAACGCAGAAGATACTTCCATTCTAAATAGACAACTTAATCCGAACTTTGATAGCAGAGAAAATTTTGGATACATTACTCTAACAACTCATAATTACAAAGCAGACGATATCAATAAACGTGAGTTGGAGCATTTAAATCAAAAGCTTCATACTTATCCTGCGGAAATAACAGGAGATTTTCCTCCACATCTATTTCCTTTAGATGCTAATTTAGACTTGAAAGTAGGAGCACAAGTGATGTTTATCAAAAATGATATTTCAGCTGAAAAATTGTTTTTCAACGGGAAAATGGGAGTTGTGAAAGCTCTAGGGAAAGATGAGATTTTTATTGAATTTCCGGAGGAAAAAACGACAATCGAAGTTGAAAAATACGAATGGGAAAATATTCGCTATAA
Source organism: uncultured Chitinophaga sp. (assembly GCA_964532475.1). Taxonomy (GTDB): domain Bacteria; phylum Bacteroidota; class Bacteroidia; order Flavobacteriales_D; family Crocinitomicaceae; genus M2408. The sequence continues at coordinate 5,292 of CAZHLZ010000246.1, read as the reverse complement.
AGTGGATCCAAATACCAAAGAAATTCAGGAAGAAGTGATTGGAACTTTTGTACAATATCCTTTAAAATTGGCTTGGGCAATAACTGTGCACAAAAGTCAAGGTTTGACCTTTGAAAAAGCAATTTTGGATGTTTCAGATGCTTTTGCGCCAGGACAAGCCTACGTAGCACTTTCTCGATTGCGTTCTTTGAAAGGATTAGTCTTATTGAAACCATTTGTGATTTCTGCCATGCGAAGTGATCAGAACGTAATCGATTACGCTCAAAATAAAAGCTCGGAAGACACACTTGTGAGTTCTCTAAATATTGAAACGAAACGTTATTTATTAGAGGAATTAAGACAAACTTTTGATTTTAACAACTTAATTAGTTCATGGAGAAGTCATTCCGTTAGTTATATTGCCTCTGGTGTAAAAAGCGAGAAGTATAAGCATGTAGAATGGGCACTTCATCAAGCGAAAAAACTTGAAAACCTGAATGATTCTTCGCGAAAATTCATTAATCAAATTCAAGCAATTTTTGATCATCCTGATTTTAATTTAGAATTTCTAAAAGAACGAATTGATGCAGCTTATGATTACTTTTACAAAACCATTGATGAAGTACTTTTTACGACTTTGAAAAAGATGGATGAAATAAAACGTAAGCCAAAAATAAAAGCCTTTTTTGAAGAATTACAAGAATTGGACGAAATGCAAACGGACACTATTTTAGCCTTAAAGAAAGTTCGTTTGATGCTTGAAGCAATCGTTTTAGGGAAGGCAATTCAAAAAAATGTGATTTGGAACGACGAAATGAAATTGTACAAAATAACAAAAATGGCATTGGCTCGTCAAGAAGCACGTCAAAACAAAAGTTTACTTGATATCGAAGACGAGGAAGAAGAAGATGAAATAATCATTCCGATAAGAAAGCAAAAAAAGTTAAAAGAAGCAAAAATTCCTAGCGAAGACATTACCTTGAAATTGTTCGAACAAGGAAAAAGTATTAGCGAGATCGCCAAGGAAAGAGTTTTATCTGAAAGTACCGTTTACAGTCATGCTGGAAGATTATTAAAAGCAGAAAAAATTGAAATAAATCAGCTTTTGTCGCAAGAAAAATTAAATGAATTGGAAGAAGCATTTAAAGACTTTAATGGAGAATCAGTTACTCCGTTGAAAGAAAAATACGGAGAGAAATTTTCTTGGGATGAACTAAGATTATACCGAATGAGTTTAATAAAATAATTAAATGTAGTATTATAAAAAAATGCAATAAATGTCGCTGAAATTTCAAACTCCCATAATTGATACTTACATCAAAAATTATTCAACTGCAGCAGTGCGAAACCGCGCAAACGATGCTGTTTTGCAAGAAATAAACATTGAGGACAATAAAATTACTGCAATTGTTATCGGTTCTGCGCTCTACCAGATTGAAATAGACTACAATGAACAAAAAATATTAAAATCTAAATGTTCATGCCCTTATGATTTTGGAGGGATTTGTAAACATCAAGTTTTAGTATTAAAAGAAGCAGATAAACGATTTGAAATGAAACGAAAAGATAAAATACAAGATGTGGAATTTGAGATGATTACAGAGTCAAACTTTATTGCATCAAGTCCAAATCTCACAAGTAAAACTGTTGGAAATTCAAGTTTTCTTTTCGAAAATTTTTCTTTTGATGAACTTTCTGAGGAATTAATCGAGCATTTTTCCCTCATGGCACCCATGAATATTATTCGTCGTACTGTTTGTGATTATTATGAACTAGAAATAAATAAAGGAAAATTTTACAACATTATTTCCTATTGGGATAATGCTCGCGTTGAAGTAGAGTACAAGCCTGAAAATAAACAATTAAGTTTGACATGCAATTGCAAAACGATAAAAAGGAAAATGTGCACACATCAAACAACCATGATGTATATTTTACTTAATAATAGTGATTATGGGTTTTACTTTAATCCCAAATTAAGAATTGAGAAATTTAGAGAATTTGCAAAAAAATATGGACTTGAGAATGAGGAAAACTTAGATGATTATTTTACTGCAACTCGAAATTATGGCAGTTTAGTAATCTCGCCTAAGAAAAAGGAATTATTATCATTAACAGATGACAATAAGGAGATTTTGGGCAAGCAATTGCTCCCGAAGCAAAAAGGACTAAAAGATCAAATGAACAGTAAAAAAACTAATTCGACCGAATATGGATTAGTTTTCTCGCAAAATCGCTATTACGATAGTTTTTTTATTCATTTTTTTGAAGCATCCTTGTCCAAGGAAGGAAAAATAAAGAATCCTTTGTCGGCTATTAATCCTTTGGGTTTAATGAATGATTATGAAGATGTTGCTTCAATTCGTTTTTTAAGTTCACTTTCATACTTTAAGGATAGTTATGAGAATAAAATTTCTAATGAGGATAAAATAAAGGCACTAAGAATCTTGGTTAAAAATCCATTAAAATTAAAATTTTATTACCACGACACCAAGATTTCCGATAATATTACTACAAGTTCCGTCAAAGAAGTGCAAGTTAAAATTCCTGAATTTACACATCTTTCTTTCAATGTAAAACAAAATGGAAATTTGTTCGAAATATTAGCATACATTCATTTCAATGATCAAAAGGTGAACTTGAGAATGGTTAAATTGCGGTATCAATTCATGTTTTTGCACGAACAAACTTTTTATCTTATCGAGAACAATTATTATTTGCAAATTTATAAATTTTTTAAGGAGCATAATTTTAAGGCTATCATTCATGAAAGTAAATTTGAGGCATTTAAAAATGATTTTTTAAATCAACTTGAAAATAAAATTGAAATAAATTATACCTTCATAAAACCTGCTAGCAAAAAACAATTAGTCGAAAAAGGATTTGATTCTGAGCTCAAAAAAACGATCTACTTAAGTGAATCTGACAATTATATTCTAATTACTCCTTCGGTAAAATATGGTGAAATTGAAATTCCGATTTTAGGCTTAAAACAAATTCATGAACGTGATTTGGAAGATAATTGGTTTGTTGTAGAACGTGATAAATTTCTGGAAAATAACTTCGCAGGATTGTTAATTCGTCAACATGAATCCTTTGAAGAACAATTGGGTCAATTTGATTATTTTTATTTGCACAAACAACGTTTTTTAGATTCTGGTTGGTTCATTGATGCCTTTGAAACGTGGAAGGCGCATGATATTGAAATTTTGGGTTTTAATTCTATCAAAACGAATTTCAGTACTCAAAAAATGAAGGTAAATGTCGTTGTAAATAGTGGCTTAGATTGGTTTGATACTTCCTTAAAAGTGAAATTTGGGAACGAAGATATTTCCTTAAAACAAATTCAAAAAGCTTTAAAAAACGCTTCTCGCTACATAGCATTAGGAGATGGAACATTAGGATTAATGCCAGAAGAATGGATTCAAAAATTTTCAAAATATTTCCGATCAGGGGATGTGGTGGATGGAAATATCCGAACTGCAAAGACCAATTTTTCTGTGATTAGCGAATTATATGAGAGTGAAGTATTAAACAAAGATGTTCAAGAAGAAATTGCTTATTACAACAGTAAAATTGCCTCTTTCAAAACAATTCATGATGTAAAAATTCCAAAGGGATTGAAAGCTACCTTGCGAGACTACCAAAAACAAGGGCTAAATTGGTTGAATTTTTTAGATGAATTTAATTTTGGTGGATGTTTAGCGGATGACATGGGATTAGGAAAAACCATTCAAATTATTGCATTTATATTGTCTCAAAAAGAAAAAGATAAAAATAACACCAATTTAATTGTTTTACCAACCTCACTTATTTTTAACTGGACAAGAGAAATTGAAAAATTTGCGCCAAGTCTTAAAGTACTCACTATCTACGGACAAAGTCGCGTGAAAAACACGAAAGATTTTGTAAAGTACGACGTGATTCTGACAACCTATGGAACAATGTTATCGGATGTGAAAATTTTAAAAGAATTTCGTTTCAATTACATTTTCTTAGATGAATCGCAAGCGATTAAAAATCCAGAATCGCAAAGATACAAAGCAGTTCGACTTCTTAATGCACGAAATCGAGTAGTGGTTACAGGAACTCCCATTGAGAACAATACATTCGATTTATTTGCACAATTGTCTTTTGCAAGTCCAGGTTTATTTGGTAGCCAGCAACGTTTTAAAGATGAATATTCTACTCCAATTGACAAATTTAAAGACATTGCACGTGCCAATGAGTTGCAGCAAAAAATAAATCCTTTTGTTTTGCGTAGAACTAAAAAGCAAGTAGCCACTGAGTTACCTGATAAAACAGAAATGGTTTTGTATTGCGAAATGGACGATGAACAACGTAGGGTTTACGATACCTATAAAAATGAAATTCGTGATAAATTACTTGGGTCACATGCTGAAACACCTGAAAATAAAAGCATGTTGGTGTTGCAGGGCTTGACAAAATTACGTCAAATTTGTAACTCACCTGCGATTTTGGGCGATGAAGAAAGTTATGGTTCTTCCTCTGCCAAGATGCGCGTACTGATGGAAGAAATCGAAGGAAAGTCTAAGAAACATAAAATTTTGGTATTCTCGCAATTCGTTTCTATGTTGGATTTGATTCGAGCAGAATTAGATAAATTGCAAATTTCGCATGAATATTTAACTGGGCAAACAAAAGATAGAGAAGAAAAGGTTCATTCCTTTCAAAACGATTCTGAAATTAGGGTTTTTCTAATCAGTTTAAAAGCAGGTGGAACAGGTTTGAATTTAACCGAAGCAGATTATGTGTTTTTAGTAGATCCGTGGTGGAATCCTGCGGTTGAAAATCAAGCTATTGACCGCTGTTATCGTATAGGACAGAAAAAAAATGTGGTTGCAGTTCGTTTAATTTCTCCAGACACCATTGAAGAAAAAATCATGAAAATGCAAGAAAACAAAAGAGAACTGGCTGAAAATATCGTAAAAACTGATTCAAATATTCTAAAATCTCTAACGCAGGATGACTTGTTAGGATTGTTCAGCTAAATTGTTTTATTGTAAATTAATGTGATTTTCGTTCCACAAAGGTACATGAAAACTCCACACATTTACCAGGTGTGTGTTGTTCACTGAGCCTTCTAATGAGTTGATTAACCGTTTCTTTACCGATTTCTTTAATCGGCTGCTTCAAAGCTGAAATTGGCGGGTTAATGTATGGAAAAGCTTCTGAATCATCAAAGGAAATAAAAGCAATATCATTCGGAATTTGGTATTTTAACTCATTAAAAACAGAAATTAACTGTAGCGCAATTTTGTTATTCAGTGCTAAAACGGCATCCAAACCTTT
>CAZHLZ010000245.1:0-6042 GCA_964532475.1 uncultured Chitinophaga sp. | reverse complement strand
GTAAAAAAGCATTGCCAAAGGCGAAAATAATTGGTCTGATTCTTTGAATAAAACAAAGCCATTATCCAAAATTTGTTCTTGATTCATCAAATGAATTGCTTTATTATAATCATAATTATTCGCATATTTATGATGGTTTACAATTTCTGAATGTGTAATTATTGCTTCGAAAATTAAATTAATGTTATAATCTTTTGGAATAAAAATTTGCGACACATTGCGACAACCAAGTCCAAAATAAGTAAAAATATCAGCGCCCAGATTTTCAAGTTCAGATTTGCTTTCATCCCCTTCAATGATGGCTATTGAAGTTCTATTTTTACGAAAAAGATGAGGATATTTCCCAAAATATTGATTGAAATAATGCATAGAATTATTACTTCCAGTAGCTATTACAGCATCAATTTCTCCAATTTTTCCTTTCGAAATTTCAATTCTTGATGAAAGTGAATCGTTAAATAGAAGTAATAATTTTATGATTGCTGGTAACAAGGTGTTATCATCTGAACTCAGCTTAATGACAGCCTTATTTCCACTAATTAATACTGAAAGAAAATCATGAAAACCAACCAAAGGAATGTTTCCTGCCATGATGATTCCAATTTTTTTTGGTTCTGTCGCAAATTTGTAGTTTTTTGACCAAGAATTTAAGTTTTCCTCGGAAAGTAATTCTGACCAAGCTAATAAAGAATTTCTGACACTTTTCTCTGTAAACCAGCCGTTTAAATAAAATTGTTTTTTAATAACTTCATCTAATTCTTGAAACTCTTTTTCGTTAATTCCTAAAGCGAAATTCGGCCATTTTTCATTTTTTCCAATTAACTTAAAAATGGGAGCTAATTTGGAAAATGCATCGATGATATTATTTTGAGTCATAAAGTTTTTTACTTGAATTTACTAATTTATTGCAAAAATAAGTAGAATTTTAGCCATTATTGAACAAACTTCTATTTTTTGGGTTTATATTTGCAGAAAATTTTAAAAAATAGTTGCTATGGCGATAATGATCACTGATGAATGTATAAATTGTGGAGCTTGCGAACCAGAATGCCCAAATAACGCAATTTATGAAGGCGGTGCAGAATGGAAATATTCCGACGGAACAACGTTAGCAGGATTAATAACAACTTTGGACGGTGAAGAAATTGATGCTACAAAAGCATTTGAACCTGTTGATATGGACGTTTATTACATCGTTCATGACAAATGTACAGAATGTGTAGGATTTCATGATGAACCTCAATGCGCTGCAGTTTGTCCAGTAGATTGCTGTGTTGATGATCCAGATTACCGTGAATCTGAAGATGAATTATTGGCTAAAAAAGATTTTATGCATTTATAAGATTTTTATTTATTTAGAATGAATAAAAATAACTAAATTTGAAAACAAAATAATTAAAATTAAACATTATGGCATTTGAATTACCCAAATTAGCATACGCTTATGACGCTTTAGAGCCACATATCGATGCAAGAACGATGGAAATACATCACTCAAAACACCATCAAGCTTACACAACAAACTTAAATGCAGCAATTGCAGGTACAGATTTGGAAAATGCAAGTATTGAGGAAATATTAAAAGCTTGTAAAGATAAACCTGCTATTAGAAATAATGGAGGTGGATTTTGGAACCACAATTTTTTCTGGGAAGTAATGTCACCAAATGGCGGTGGACTTCCAAGTGGAGATTTAGCAGCAGCAATTGATTCCGCATTCGGATCTTTTGATGCTTTTAAAGAAGAATTTTCTAAAGCTGCAGCAACAAGATTTGGTTCTGGTTGGGCTTGGTTATGCGTTTCTGGTGGTAAATTGTGCGTATGTTCAACTCCAAATCAAGATAATCCATTAATGGGTGAAGGTTGCGATGGAACTCCAATTCTTGGTTTAGATGTTTGGGAACATGCTTATTATTTAAATTACCAAAACAGAAGACCTGATTATGTTTCAGCATTTTTTAATGTAATTGATTGGAATGTAGTAGCAAAAAAATACGCTGAATTAGTATAAAAATAATTCTATAAAACTAAAAATGGCTGTCAAAATTTGGCAGCCATTTTTTTGTTTAATAACATCTTTAAAATTAATTTCTTTTACATCTAACAGAATAAGCAAAATTCTTTTCTGCTGGAGTTCTAAAGACATAAGAATAACCATATTTCAAATAATATGTCCAAACTCTATTGGCAGTATCAGGAGTACTTGTCCACCAAACACCTGATTTTGTAACCTCACTGTAAACATTTTGTGGCTCACGGAAACCTGCAGGCAAACCTGTAAATAAACTTTCGTTATCTGCCCCTGTATTTGGTGCAGCCCACAAGGTTGTTGCTTTTAATTTTCCACCACCATTTTCTTGTCCACCAACGTATTTTGTTAAAGTATCAAACTCAGCTTTTGTAGGAACATGCCATCCATTCGGACAAACATTTCTTCCATCTTCGACTACAAAATAAGTATAAAGTCTACCGTATTTTTTAAGGTTTGTGATAGAATCCCCATTTGGATAAAAATAGAATAATGGTGAGCCTAATCCTGTAATATCAGTCGTATTTATTCCACTTGGAATGGTATCTCCGTTACTAAAATGAGAAGATCTCATGTTTTCAACAGTCCATTCACCGGCACCAGTAATTATTACAGATTTGTAAAAGTTACTATCATAATCATAAACACCACTTCCATATTTGGCGATTTCCACTTTAGGAGGAGTTTCTGGTGTTTCTTCTTCTTTTTTACATGCAACAACAAATAAAATTGCCACCAATAAAATCACAAAATTCTTCATATTATAAAACTATTATTTACCAAAAATACAAAAATCATTCAACATAAATAAATTTTTCAAAAACTTTTTCAATTTTATCATCAAATTGAATTTCTATTTTCTTATCAAAAATAGCATAAATGGTAGAACCACTGCCAGTCATAGAAACATATTTAGCGCCAATGTCGTACAATTTATCTTTTATTTCACTTAGAATGGGATGTTTTTTAAACACAGAATCTTCAAAATCATTTTTTAAATTTGATTTCCAATTCTCTAAAGGTGATGCTAATATTTCTCTAATATTTGCAGTTTCATTGTTTTTTGAGGACAAATTTAAGCCTTCAAATGCTTCCTTCGTTGATACGTGAATTCCAATATTGATCACATAAATATACTTCCCATTCAAATTAATTTCAAATGGACTTAATATTTCACCTCTACCTTCCGCAAACTGAGGAGATTTATCAACGAATAAAGGACAGTCACTCCCTAATATTAAAGCTAATTCTCGTAATTTATTTTTACTAATATTTAATTCAAAAAGATCATTTAGTATTAATAAAGTGTAAGTTCCGTCTGCGGATCCACCGCCCATTCCGGCACCCATAGGAATATTTTTGTGTAAATGAATTGCAACTTGACCAATATTAAATTGTTCTTTCACTAGATTGTAGGCTTTTACGCACAAATTTGAATCTTCATTTCCAGAAATGACCAATCCAGTTGATTTAAATGAAAATTCATCCGATTTTACAATTTCTAATATATCGCAAAATTGAATTTGGTACATCAGGGTTTCCAAGGCATGATAACCATCTTCTCTTTTGTTTAATATGGATAAACCTAAATTTATTTTTGCAGGTGGAAATAATATCATGCTTCAAAGTTAGTAGAATTAAACAATTTTTGTAAATTTACAGCTCAAATTTAACTAAAATAAGCTAAAAATGTCAGTATATTTAGATTTTGAAGAACCGATTAAAGCCCTTGAAGAACAAATTATTCAAACAAAAGAAATTGGTGAAAACACCGAGGTTGACATGAATGATAAAATTCAAGTTCTTGAAAATAAATTAGTTGAAAAAACAAAAGAGATTTTCTCAAACCTAACTCCTTGGCAACGAGTTCAACTTTCAAGACATCCAGATCGTCCTTATTCTTTAGCATATATCAATGCTGTTTCTAACAACACTTTTCAAGAGTTGCATGGAGATAGAAATGTAAAAGACGATAAAGCCATGATCGGCGGATTTGGACTTCTTGATGGACAAACAGTTATGTTTATTGGTCAGCAAAAAGGAATTAACACCAAAATGCGTCAATATAGAAATTTCGGTATGCCAAACCCTGAAGGTTACCGTAAAGCATTAAGATTGATGAAATTGGCTGAGAAATTTAATAAACCAATTGTAACTTTCATTGATACTCCCGGTGCTTTTCCAGGTCTGGAAGCAGAGGAAAGAGGTCAAGGTGAGGCAATCGCGCGAAACATTTATGAAATGATGCGTTTAAAAGTTCCTGTTATCTGCATTATCATTGGTGAAGGTGCTTCTGGAGGTGCATTAGGAATTGGAGTTGGAGATAAAGTTGTGATGTTAGAAAATACTTGGTATTCTGTAATTTCTCCAGAATCTTGTTCTTCCATTTTATGGAGATCTTGGGATTACAAAGAAATTGCTGCTGATGCTCTAAAATTGACTTCAGTTGACATGAAAAATAACAAACTTGTTGATGAAGTAATTAAAGAGCCAATTAACGGTGCACACAGAAGTCAAGAAGAAATGTTTGGAATTGTGAAAAGCTATTTGAAATCAACAATCAAAGATTTAGAAAAAATTGCTCCTGAAAAAAGAATTGACGATAGAATTGAAAAGTTTTGCCAAATGGGAGTTTGGGAATAGTTTTTAATAAAAATAAAAAATGGAGGCAGGTTTTGGATCTGCCTTTTTTAGTTTATTAAGCTGAGATTCTCAGGCTCTTAGCATTTCAATATGTGGAATATCGTCCTCCAAGTATTCTTTTCCGGTAGAAACGAATCCGAAACTTTCGTAAAATTTTAGCAAATATTTTTGTGCAGAAATTCTAACAGGAACTTGACCAAATTCTTGTTGAATAAACGCTAAACTTTTAGACATAATTTCTTGTCCAAGACCCTGACCACGAGAGGAAGTATCTGATGCAACTCTTCCGATAGAAACTTCTGGATAAGAAACATTTTGAGGTAAAATTCGAGTAACTCCAACTAATTTTCCTAGTTCATTTCTCAACATAAGGTGGAACGCTACTTTATCTTTATTGTCTAATTCTTGATACGGACAATTTTGCTCCACGACAAAAACCGCAATCCGAAGTTGCAAAATATCGTGAAATTCTTCTACACTTAAATCTGAATATTTTTTTATACTTAATTGCATCAAATCAAACATCTACAAACTCCTAACTACAACCTTCTAACTACTTAAACTTGAATAACTCCCACATTGTAAGCTTTTTCAGCTTTTTTATGACTAGCCATTTCAATTCCCATCGATATTACTTTTCTCGTTTCTCTTGGGTCGATAATAGCGTCAATCCATATTCTAGATGCAGCGTAATAAGGAGAAATTTGTGAATCGTATCTGTCTTTAATTTTGTTGTATAATTCAGTTTCTCTTTCTTTCGTGATTTCTTCACCACGAGCTTGCAAAGAAGCAACTTCAATTTGTAATAAAGTTTTTGCGGCAGCAGCTCCGCTCATTACAGCGATTTCTGCAGTTGGCCAAGCAACAATTAGTCTTGGATCATAAGCCTTTCCGCACATAGCATAATTTCCTGCACCATAAGAATTTCCAATAACAATTGAGAACTTTGGTACGACAGAATTTGCCATCGCATTTACCATTTTTGCACCATCTTTAATGATTCCAGCATGTTCAGATTTAGAACCAACCATAAATCCAGAAACATCGGTTAAAAACACCAATGGAATATTTTTTTGATTACAATTCATAATGAATCTAGCAGCCTTATCCGCAGAATCATTGTAGATTACACCTCCGAATTGCATTTCATTTTTTGAATTTTTGACAATTTCACGCTGATTTGCAACAATTCCGACACTCCAACCATCAATTCTCGCATACATACAAACAATAGTTTTTCCGTAATCGGCCTTGTATTCCGTGATTTCTGAATCATCAACGATGCAAGAAATAATGTCTTTAATGTTGTAAGTTTTTGTTCGTTCAGCGGGTAAAATTCCCAATAAATCTTGGGCTTTTCTTTTTGGTTCA
>CAZHLZ010000244.1:0-6071 GCA_964532475.1 uncultured Chitinophaga sp. | reverse complement strand
TCCTTTGGATACATTGTTGCATCTCCAGCGCTAAGACCAAGTCCAAATGGGAAATACGAAAGCATTGACAAGTCATTCTTTTACATCAAAAAATTGAATGACGAGATGGAGAAGTGATTGTAATTTTTTTGTTGCCTAATTTTTGATGAATTTGTAAACAGTTTTTTCACCTTCAATGATTAATTCTAGATAGTACATTCCTTGCGGCAAAAATTCAAGTTCTAGTATCTTGGTTACCGTTTCAAATTCTTTTACTTTTTCACCAGTAATGGAATAAATCGACACATTATTAATAGTTAACTTTGTTTCAATTTGAATAAAATCTGAACTTGGATTTGGATAAACATTGATATTTAATTCATTCTTGTTTTCATTGATAGAAACAAATTCAGCGTTTTCAGGAATAGTATTTGAATACGGAAATACGTGATTTGGGCCAATTTTAACTGCAAGTATCTTTGTTCCCTCCACATCCACTAAATTTTGTGCACCGATCAGGAAAAGGCCTCCATCCGAGGTTGGAATTACCTCATTAGATAAATCTTCTCCTGTATTTGAAGGAAAAAATGAGTTCCCTTTAAAATACATTCCTTGACTAAAATTGAGTAAAATTATATCAGAACCACCTTGATAAGTATCAACCTCCAAACTATTCTCTACTCGGGAAGTAAAATAAAAATCATCATAATTTGAACCATATTTTGTGATGTGCTGAAATGCATGAATCCCATCGTGTACTTCTGCATAATTAACATTCTCAACTCCTTCTATATCTGAACGCATCATATATTGATGAATATTTTCGAAATTTGTTAAGTCAAATTGATTATACCCAACTGCTCGAATTTGCCCGTCAAAAATATTCAAGTCATTAAAAACGGTTTTTCCTAAATTTCCGTAGGTTTTTTGCCATAAAATAGTACCATCAATATGCATTTTGATTAGTAGGGCTTTTTGAGTTAACGAATCTGCAACATAATATTCACCAGCAATAAGTACCGTTGTATCGTTTAAAATTTGAATTGAACGAGCCACATCTTTTTGGTCTGAACCGAAATTTTTCGTATACAAAGTATCCCCAAATTTATTGATTCTCAGCAAATAAATATTCTCAGTTTCGTTGGCTGTTTGAGATGTTTCTCCGACCAATAAAAAAGAAGTGTCAGCTAACATTACGGCATCGTAAATTTGCTCATAGGCACTTGTACCATAATTTTTCTGATAAATAAAATTGCCTAATTCGTCCGTTTTGAAAAAATAAGCGTCGAAAAAGTTCCCGAAGGAATTACTTTGACCAGCAACATAAATTCCGTCGTTTGGAACATGAAAAATTCGTCTTCCCTTGTCTGCTTCGTTTCCACCGTAATGATTAGACCAAATTTTATTCCCCAAACTATCAATTTTTAAAATAAAAGCTTGATTATTTCCCTGAAAACTAGAAGATGAACCTGTAATTAAATAACTAGAATCTGCTAATTGAACAACGCCTTCACCCGAATCATAGCCGCCATCAGAAAAAGTTTTATAAAAACTAATTTGAGAAAAAATCACGCTTTGAAAAAGCATTAAAAATGCGAGTATTGCTAACTTTTTCATTACATTTTCCATTGAAAATTAATACTTAACATCTGTCCAAATCCTTTTTTGGAAATCAATCCAACAATATCTTCTGTTCCAATTCCTACATTCATTTTTTCATTGGCATAATTTGCATAAATTCCTGCCCTTAGGTTCCCAAAACCTCCGTATGCAGCAGCTAGTCCAGCGTGAAAATTGGATTTTATTTTGTAGTCTAAACCTGCATACACCTTCGGAACATAATTTAAACTTGGGTACATCTTAACCCCAAAAAAGCTCTGAATTTTTTTATCAAAATCTGTTTTCAAGACCTTTCCAAACTGAATCATCACAGGTAGAAAAATAAAACTTGAAACCGTATCTTGCTTTACATTTAAAGTGTCTTGCCATTTTGAACCTTCAAATAAACTTTGATCAAAATTCACTAATTCTTCCAGCGTAAATCCATTGTAATTCAAGCTTGTATCAACTTGAATGCGATTTACTTGTTCTACTTTGGCAAAGCCTAAATTTCGCGCTTGAAACTGAAAAAAAGCAGTACTCTCATCTTTCCAAGGAACACTTAAATTTAAAGTGAAATTGAGAGCCAAGCCCAATCCTTTATTAAACTTTTGAGAAAAAGTGGAATGGAAATCACCTGCCAAATTTAATTCAAGTGCACTGGAATCAGAGGCGAAAATTAACTCTCCATCCGTAATTTGACTTGACAAGTAATTTTGAACATTTACCGCATTTAAACTAAAATTAGACTTACTTTTTTTATGCGATAATCCAATACCAAAGGTTTGAAAATCAATAAATTTAAAATTTGTTCCTGAAAATTTTGCTGTATCTCCAATAAAATCTTGGTTTCCAACAAAAGCTAAACGAAATAAATCTTGCGAATAATTTGCTGAAAATAAGGAAGAATAATTTAGATCCACAAGTAGATTAAATTCTTTCGATTTTAAAAATGGAAGTGGGCTAACAAACTTTAATTCGTTTGTAAATTCACGTCCCAATCTATTAATTTCCTTATGATTTTCCAAGTTAGACTGGATCATGGCATCCGAAATTTCACCTCCATTAATAAATTTTGAGACCAAATCTAATTGGATTGCAGATGCCTGAATATCATGAGAGCTGCGCAAAGATAATGCATACTTTTGTTCCGAACTATCCAAAATTGTTGGCAACACAAGCTGCGACTTGGCATAGTAAGACAAAAATAAAACCGCAAAAATTGAACTAAGTACTTTCATCATTTGATTCTATTTTCAAGGTTAAACGCCGCTTGAACTTTCATTCTAAAAAATGCTTTTTCGGGAATGGAAACTTGCTCACTTAAGTTACTAATTGCGTTCGGTGAATTTAATTTCACTTGAGCAAAAATGTACTTTATTTCATTTAATTTCAATAAAATCGCTTCATCCAACATTACATTTAATTCTGTTTTATTGGACAAAATCCCAAGGGAAGTCATTGACCCAAAAACAGATGAATTTATTTTATTTATGTCTGAAATTTCACCAATTTTTGATTTATCTGCATCCAAGAAGAACAGTTCTATTTCTCCTTCCAAAGGAAATGCATTTTCAAGTTTCAGAACTAGAGACCCGCTTTCAATTTGTGTTTTGCTGTAATCTTGTTCAAATGAAACATCAAATGTATCCTTTAAAATTAAGTTGTTTAGTCCAACTTTAAGTGGCAAACTCATTTTTAAATTGATGTCGAACGCACTTGTTGGAAAAAATTCATCCCAGCCTCCAGAAATATTCCCCCAAGGGTTGAGTTCAATTTCGTAGTCAATTTCTGTTGTTTCACCCAAATTTTCAATAAAATTTTCTAAATTGGAATTACTTCCATCAAATGAAATTGTTTTTTCACTTGGCGTAAAATTATCCCAATTACCTGTTGCTCCTTGCACCGTAAATGGATTTCCTATAATTGAATTCGAAAGCAAAACACTTGTAGAAGTATTGGAATTGATATTGTTTAATTTCTTCAAATTAGCCTTGGCGCTGGTTTTAATTCCATTTGTAAGCTCCAAATCAAGACTAATTGCAGGCAAATCGATTGTTCCGTTCACCTTATTTTTTAAAAATTCTGAAACAAAAGTATAACTTTCGGCAAAATGGTAATTCCCGAAATAACCTTGCGCATAATCCAATTCAATTCCTTCCATAGAAAGGTTAAAAACCGTTGAATCAGAAGAACTTACTGTTACAGCACTGCCGTTCGGGTCGGAAAAAATCCGTAACTTAGAAGGTAAAGAATTAAAAGAAACTCCATTACTTCCTGTCATTTTAATGAAACTTCCACTTAAATCTACTTCTAGTTTATTACTTGAAAGCTGCGCTGGGCTACCTGGAGGAACTTCCAATGTTTTTTTGATTACCACATTATTTGCGCTAACGCTTGGCAATTCTATTTCAAAAAATGTTTTCGTTTCAATCGGGCTAAAAACTTCCAAAAAGATTTTTCCTTTTTTAATTCTGGCCTTTTTTAATTGAATTTTGTCTAAATCGAAAATATGGTCTTCATTGTTAGTTACAAAACTTGTACCTGGACTTACAGCTAAACTAGGGAGTGCAATGGCAAACTTTTGACTTATAATCGTATCCGGAATTTTTACATATTCTGAAGGTTTGATTGATGCAATTTTTCTTGTTAAATCCACGTTGTAAAAACCATTTTCAATTGAAAGAGTTGAATCATTTGTT
This sequence comes from uncultured Chitinophaga sp., assembly GCA_964532475.1. Lineage (GTDB taxonomy): Bacteria > Bacteroidota > Bacteroidia > Flavobacteriales_D > Crocinitomicaceae > M2408. The sequence goes on along the minus strand of CAZHLZ010000244.1, from coordinate 1,791 downwards.
AAATTTTTCAAGTCTAAACTATCTTGAATAATTGGCACAACCCAATCAGAATACCAAACTGTGGCCTCCTTCCTACAAGAAAAAAAAGTAAAAATTAAAGCAGAAAAATAAAGTAGTTTTTTCATTAGTTATGAAACGATAATTTGATACAAAACGTTGGAAAAAAAATTAAACCCTTTCCAAAATGCAGGCGTAACCTTGTCCCACTCCGATGCACATTGTTACCAAAGCGTATCTTTTTTGGCTGCGTTGCAATTCGTTCGCCGCTGCAAGAATAATTCGCGCACCGGACATCCCTAGTGGGTGACCCAATGCAATTGCTCCTCCGTTAATATTTATTCTTGGATCATTGTCCGCTAAACCTAATTTTCTAGTACAAGCTAAAACCTGGGCTGCAAAAGCTTCATTTAATTCCAACACATCCATTTGATCAAGCGTAAGACCGCATCTTTTCAATATTTTTAAAGAAGCTTCAACTGGACCAATTCCCATGATTCTTGGTTCCACACCTGCTACTGCACCCCCTAAAATTTTTACTTTAGGCGTTAAATTATTTCTTTTTAAACCATCTTCCGAAGCCAATAACAAAGCAGCGGCTCCATCATTTAAGCCAGAAGCATTTCCTGCAGTTACTGTTCCATCCTTTCTAAAAGCAGGACGCAATTGTGCCAAGGTTTCTATTGTTGTTGAAGAACGAATGAATTCATCTTTATCAAAAATTAGTGCCTCTTTTTTCTTTTGAGGAATCAAGATTGGACTAATTTCTTGTGCTAAAATACCATTTGCTTGTGCTTTTGTAGCTTTTCCCTGTGACCAAGCAGAAAATTTATCTTGATCTTCACGAGAAATGCCATACAAATCCACTAAATTTTCAGCAGTATTTCCCATGCTATCGACACCATAAAGTGCCTCCATCGCTGGATTAATAAACCTCCAACCGAAGGAAGAATCAAACATTTGGGCATCTCGTCCGAAGGCAGAAGAAGTTTTTGAAATCACCCATGGTCCGCGTGTCATGTGCTCTACTCCCCCAGAAATATAAATATCTCCAGCATTATCTTTTATTGCACGAGCAGCATTGATTGTAGAAGCCATTCCGGAGGCACATAAACGATTTACCGTTTCACCGCCAGCTTCCATCGGGATTCCTGCTAAAAGGGAAGCCATTCTCGCTACGTTTCGATTATCTTCACCGGCCTGATTGGCACAACCAAAAATTACGTCCTCAATTTGATTTACATCCAAAGAAGGAACTTTTTCAATCAAGGATTTCATTACACTTGCGGCCAAATCATCGGCTCTAACTGCGGAAAGAGTGCCCCCAAAACTACCAATTGCAGAGCGAACACCTTCAACTAAATATACTTCTTTAGACATAAAAAAATGCTATGGATTTAATATTTCCCAAAGTTAATAAAGCTTTTTAGATAAAAAGGTGGAATGAAAAAAATTAGTTGAAAATTATTGCTCAAATTTAAAACTTAATCAAAACACGTCCCATAAAATTAATTCCTGCCTGCGGAAAATAGAAATTTTCTACGATTCGTTTTCCACCATAAATATACCCCCAAGTGTAACCGTTATTCTCGAATAAATGATTGAAAAGATTATTAACTTGAAGTCCAAAAGTCACTTCCTTACCCAAAATTTTATTTGTACTATAATTTAACAGTAAATTATTAATGAAATAAGCATCTAGACTGCGAGATAATGTACTTGTGTTGTCCAAATATTGTTTGGAAACATATTTTGATAGAATACTAACATTCAAGTTTTTAACAATTTCATAGT
>CAZHLZ010000243.1:0-6071 GCA_964532475.1 uncultured Chitinophaga sp. | reverse complement strand
CACAGGAATGATTTTATACGAGAGAATTAGACAACTTTCTGAATAAAATAACTTGATTTTCCTCAAAAAATACAGCGACTTCTTGGTACTTCTATTTGCAGGAATTACCATTCGCATTTTGTTTAATTACCAACATGGTTTGTCAAACGACGAATTAAGTGCGATTACGCGACTAAACTTCGCAAGCATTTCAGAATTAATCAATAAAGGAGTAAAGTTTGGGGATATGCATCCAATTTTTTATCATCTTTATTTAAAATTTTGGACATCGATTTTCGGTTTAAGTGATTGGAGCATTCGATTTTCAAGTTTGCTTTTTTATGTCTTAAATTCAATTCTAATCTACAAGATTTCATTGAAATTTTTCACAAAAAACACAGGTTTACTTCTTATTGCAGCTTTTAGTTTTTTAAGTTTCTCAATTTATGGATTAAGTTATGCAAGGCCATACAATGCCGGTTTATTTTTTATTTTACTTACTTTTTTGAGTCTTTTAGAAATCAAAAACCACGAGGAAAAATCTACTAAATGGTTCTTTTTGTTGATTATTTCTTTTTTAGGTGCCGTTTGTTCTCATTATTTTGCATCCATTGTGGTTTTTGCAATGGCAATCATGTTTCTTTTTTATATAAATCTGAAAAATAAAATTCTCTTACTTTTAGCAGGATTTATTTCTTTAGTACTATTTAGTCCACATTTCCACATCACTTTACACCACTTAAATCAAGAAGGAATAACTTGGTTATCAATACCTAAAGCAAGTTGGATTGCAGAAAATTTGTTCTTTTTTTTCAATGAATCATTCTTTTTAATCATTTCATTTTGCTCACTTATTTTGTTACGATTGATTTTTATCCGAAAATATCCAATCAAGCAAAATGAATCTATTTCTTATTTTGTATTTTTTGCATCCTACATTTTTGCCTTTTTTATTTCCATTTATTTCACGCCAATTTTGCGGGATATGACCTTGTTTTTTTTCTTACCATTTTTATTCTTTGGAATCTTCTTTTTTCTGGATCAACTTAAATTGAAGGCAATTCATGTTTATTTGATTTCACTTGTATTTCTGCTATCAAGTCTGGTTGAAACAAAAATAGCACAAGCTGATTATTATGGTGGATTTCGAGGTGTTGCAGAGGAAGTTTTGAAAGGAGAAGAAAAATATGGGACAGCAAACATTCAATATTTGGAAAACTACAATAATAAAAATTACATCAAATTTTACACAAAAAAAGCCTCAAATGCACCGATTTTAGATTGGGAAAACCCAGAAATTGCTAATGAATTGAGTGAATTTGTACAAAATTGCGATCAAAAATACCTTGTTTACCATCAATCATGTGGAAATCATCGTTCCATTTTTTATGAAATAATAAAGCAAAAATACCCAGTAATTCTCGAACATTATTCAAGTAGGTCAGCAACTTATACTTTATTTTCAAAAGCTGGAAAAACTATTGAAAAAAAGAAGGCAATTTTTTACGCAAAGAAAGGCACCATAGAAACAGAGGCCGAATTTCAAAAGGAATTAAAACTTCCTGTTTCCTTTTTTAGGAATAATATCCAAGATGAAAAAGATTATTTCACCATTGAATGTAATGCTGAATATGAACAAAAAAGAGCTGAAATTCAATTCATTGTAACAGCAATCCGTGACTTAGTTCCTCTCAAAAAAAATGAAAACGAAAATCTGTATTACATTAATTGCAATCAAGGGAAATTAATAGACTCAAAGGCAAAAAAACATCTATTCTACTTATCATTTGAAATCCCGGATGAATTAAAAGACGATGATACCTTGCAATTTTACCTATGGAATCGGGATAAAATTAAACTCAAAACGAGTCAATTTATAATAAATCAAATTCATTTTTAAAAAATTAAGCATAGTTTGCTGAAAAAAGTTTAATTTTGGGTATGAACATTTTAAAAGGCATTTTTGGTTTAATATTTAAATTGTACATTGCAGTGATTTTTTTTCTATGCTTACTCATTTTTTATCTCCCAATATTACTATTCAAAAAAAGTACAAAGCATAAAAAAAAGACTTTTCAGGTTTTCAAAATTTGGTCTTGGACATTTCGTTTTTTGACCTTTATTCAAGTTCAATTTATAAGAAAAACACCTTTACCGCAAAAACCCTACATCATTATTTCGAATCATGCGTCGTATTTAGATATTTTTTTGATGTATTCCATTTTGCCGAAACACGAATTTCTATTCTTAGGAAAAGCTGAAATTTTATCCTATCCTTTGATGAAAACTTTTTTCAAAGAATTAAACATTCCTGTTTATAGAAATAATCGGATGAAGGCTGCCAAATCATTTATTGAGGCAAAACGTGCGATTGCGGCGGGTTGGTCTTTGGTGATTTTCCCTGAAGGTGGAATTCCAGATGAAGATAGTCCGAAAATGATTCCTTTTAAGGAGGGAGCATTTAAAATGGCAAAAGAAATGAAAGTCCCGATTTTACCGCTCACTTTTCTGAATAATTACAAACTTTTTTCTGACCCTACAAATCTTCTCGGTGAGGCGCATCCGGGATTAAGTAAGGTCGTGATGCACAATTTCATCCCTGTTGAAAAAATTGAAACCTTAAGTGTAGCAGAATTGTCTCAGTATGCGTTTGAAATAATTGAAAAGGGATTTGAGGAGTGAAAATTTCTGTTAAAATGTCACAATTCTAATCAAATGTGACATAAGTCACATTTTATTCTTTTAAGTTAGACTAACTTTGCATAAAGAAAGTTTAAAAAGTCAAAATAACACGGATATGAAACGGAATTTATTGCAAAGTATTTTTGCATCAAAATGCCCAGTTTGCAGGGAAGGAGACGCATTCAAAAGTAAAAGCGCTTACGATTTAAGAAATTTTGATAAAATGCCAGAACATTGCTCACATTGCGGGCATAAATTCGAAAAAGAACAAGGTTTTTGGTATGGAGCAATGTATGTGAGTTACGCCTTAACAGTAGCAATGTCTGTTGCAACATTTATTTTAACATATCTAATTTATCCTTCTGCAACAGTTTGGATTTATATTTCTATGATTATTGCAGTGATATTTTTCCTAGCACCCATCACCTTTCGTTTAAGTAGAATGATTTGGATGAATTTCTTCGCCAAATACGACCCTGAAAAAGCAGCCTCAAAAACTAAATTCGTACAATCATGAGTAAGTTTAAAGAAATTGTAGATTCAAACACCCCGACTTTGGTGGACTTTTATGCTACTTGGTGCGGACCTTGTCAAGCAATGATGCCAGTTTTGGAGCAATTGAAAAACAAAATGGGCAATGAAGTTCGAATTTTAAAAATTGATGTCGACAAAAATCCAGATATCAGTGATAAGTTTAAAGTACGAGGTGTTCCAACCTTTGTTCTGTTTAAAGCTGGTGAAATTTTATGGAGACAAAGTGGTGGAATGGATATTAATACCTTGACAAGTAAGATAAAAAACGCAATCTAAAATTTAGGCAATAAGTTTTTCATCTTAATTATCCAACAATCATTTTTTCCAAATCACGCACACCTTCTACCGCAGTTTTATTAATTTTTGTAAAACTAGAATCTACTTTTAATTCCTCGCAATGCGGATCAATGACGATTTTCAAGCAGTTTTGGGGCACAAAATGAATCAGACTTGCAGCTGGATAAACATTGAGCGAAGTACCAATTACAATTAAAACATCAGCTGTTTCGCAAATTTCAGCTGCTTTTTCTAACATGGGAACATCTTCGCCAAACCAAACAACATGTGGACGAAGCACAAAACCATCGTCACAGAAATCTGTCATTTTTATTTCCCAATTTGATATTGGATAAAGTTTTTCTTCTTTCCTCGGTCCAGAACTTTTTGCAAAATGAATGTTTCCATGCAGGTGAAGTACATTTGTGCTACCCGCTCTTTCATGCAAATCATCAATGTTTTGCGTAATTATTTGTACATCAAACTTGTCTTCCAGGGTTTTCAAAAATTCATGTGCAGCATTTGGAATAGCATTGAGGATTTCTTTTCTTCGCAAGTTGTAAAATGCTTGCACAAAGGCTGGATTTTTTTTCCATGCTTGCGGAGTGGCCACATCTTCGATGCGATAAGTGCCCCAAAGTCCATCGCTGTCGCGAAAAGTTTTTAATCCACTTTCGGCGCTAATTCCAGCCCCGCTTAAGACAATAATTTTTTTCATACAAAAATTTTACGAGGTACTCAAAGTAAACTCACACATACAAAAATATAAGAAAAGCCAAAGATTACACAATTTTACACGAATTTTTCATTTAAACTCAAATTCAATCTTGACCTTTTGTTTTTTGATCAATTTAGTAAGAACAATTTTAATATTTTCCTTCGCTTTATTGATTAGATTTAACTGTTTTACGCTTTCAGTCATCTTTCTCCTTGCTATATTTTTCAAAATGGTGATTTCATGATCTTCCCACCTTCCGTTTTCATGGAAAATTTTTGTCGAAGATGGAGTTGAAAGGATATCCAATATTTTTGGCTCAGGAAGTGTAATCAAAATACTTGAATCCAATTGCTGAATTTTGAATTTTTTGTCTTTTAAATTAAAGCCAATCAAGACCTCCCCTTTCACGATTAAGGTCAATCTTCGTTTAACATTAGACGCTTTAATTCCATATTTGAAATTGTCAACATCCATAATTTTTTCAATGTTGCCAGCAATTTGCTCTCCTTGATTTCGGTAATATTCAACCGAATCCACCACCACCTCATCTTTATAACTGATACTAGCAAGTTGCGCAATTGATTTTACCAATTCAATTTTTATTGGACTTTCCTCAATTTCAAATCGTGCATTTGGATCTTCTTTTTCGCACCACTTTAGCACGACTAAAACAAGAATTACCAAAACAGCCAATGAAATTATTTGCTTAATTAGAGCTAATTTCCTGTTGAATCTTTTGTCTAAATCTAACATTTATTTTTTTGTAATTTAATTCTTTGTAGAAATTGATAATGAAATTTTCGGCATTTATTTTCGCGTGATTCAAAATATTTGTTTCAAGAATTTTTTCTCGAATAGATTTTTCTCCCAGGGCTAAAATATGGTTTTTTTCATCTTGTGTGAAAGATTGTCTAAAACCATTGATATCCTCCATTTCTGTTTTGATTAAATTTGGATCCATATCAAAACTAATAATCTTTGGATAGGGTAGTGTAAGTGTAATTTCATCTCCTTTTACCTCAATGTCTTTGGCAGAAATAGCTTGTAAATCAACTCCTGCCTTAATTTTAGCCTTGCAACTAATTAAGATGTTTCTATCTCCAAATTTATACCATTCTGTATTGTCTTTCAATTCAATAACTTTTCCAACCGTATATTCTGAGGTGGAAAGTAAACCAATATCGCGAATGGCGAACACATCTTTTGACTTTTCATATTCTTCGTCTTTTGAACAAGACAAAAGCACTAATGCGACAAAAAAACTATAAATTATTCTCATTTATTATTTTGTTATTGAAAGTCATAACTTTTTGCTATTCACTTTCATTGAGGGCAATGTCAAAACTTGTACCAAACTTTTCAAAAACATGCTAAACTCATCGCTTGCATTCCGATTTTCAGTGCTTGGTCATCGATGTTGAATTTTGGATGATGCACTCCATAAACGATTCCTTTTTCTTCATTTCTAACTCCGAGTCGAAAAAAGCTGACAGGAATTTGCTGCGAATAAAAGGAAAAATCTTCGGAAGTCAGTCGGATTGGTAAATCAACGCAGTTTTCTGCTCCGAAAAAATGTTCAGCTTTACATCTTAATTTCTGAGTCAAGGCTGGATTATTTTCCAAGTAAGGATAACCTTTGCTAATTTCGACGGTGATTTCACCACCAAGTGACTCAGTAATTAATCGCGCTTGCTTTTCAATTTCGCTCAAAGCTTCTGCACGCCATTTTTCATCCATGGTGCGGAAAGTTCCTTTTAGAATTGCTTTTGATGGAATGATATTTGTTGCTCCAAGTGCTTCAAAATGACCAAAGGACAAGACACAAGGCGTTTTTGGATCACATTTTCGACTAACAATTTGTTGCAATTGTGTTACAATATTT
>CAZHLZ010000242.1:0-6121 GCA_964532475.1 uncultured Chitinophaga sp. | reverse complement strand
GTGCAGCGAAGAGGACTTGCAGGCGCAGGCGGTCCCGATTTCTATCGGGAAGGCACCCAAAAAAACAATAAAGTTACCTCATAATTAAGTAGGAAATTTCACAAACAACTATGAAGTGAGTATTTAAAACCAACGAATATTGATAATTCTTAAACGTTTGTCTTTAAAAAGAGTACAAACAAAAAACATTGTGAATTTTAACAGTTAGACAAACCTTTTTTTTGTAAACTTGTACTAAGAATTTGATTATCAAAAAAATATATTTCATGAAAAAATTAGTATTTACCTTCATTTTTTTCACAACTTTTCTTGCTTTTGCTCAGCCAGCAAACGATGATTGCGACAATGCGATTGAACTAATTCCAAGTTTAGACATAGCTTGTACTTCCAATTCTCACGGAACAGTTTTGGGCGCAACTGCTTCACCGCAAGCAAATTCATGTTCGTATTCAACAGATGACGATGATGTTTGGTATAAATTCACAGCTACAAGTCAAACACACAAAATAATAATTAGTAATGTTTCTGGTTCGTCAATAGACTTATATTTTGCTGTTTATACAAATGTTTGTTCTAGTTTGGGTACACAAATTTTATGTAGCGACAACAATTCAAGTAACCTTGTAAATCTTACGATTGGAAATACCTATTTTGTGCGCGTCTATACCAAAACATCGATCGGTGGACAAACGACTGAATTTGATATTTGTGTAACAACACCTCCAAATGTCCCCCTAAATAATGAATGTTCCTCCGCTCCAGAAATTTTTGTTAACCCAGTAAATTCTTGTGATTCACTGCAATTTGGAACAATCAATGGTGCCACAAATTCTACTCAAGTATTAGGCTGCACAGGAACAGTTAATAATGACGTTTGGTACAGTTTTATTGCCAATTCAAGTGCTGAAATTATCACCATCACAACATTAAACGAATCTCCATTAAACTATTACCATTCAGTTTATGCTGGAACTTGTACCACAATAGGAAATCCGATTAAATGCAGTGATCCAGAACAAAGTACTGTAACAGGTTTGATAGTCGGTCAGCGCTATTTTATTCGTGTTTTTTCAACAAGTCTTGTACCAGATGGAATGGTTTCTGATTTTTCAATTTGTGTGAGTGACCCTCCTACTCCACCCGTAAATGACGAATGTGTTGCTGCAATATCATTACCAATCAATAACGATTTAAACTGTACACAATTTTTGACAGGAAATGTAACAAATGCCCTTCAATCCACCCAGCCATATATATGCTCAGATAATGGCTATATTTTTCCCAATGATGATATTTGGTATAAATTTACAGCAACAAGAACAACTCATTACCTTTCATTTTTTGATTTAGCAGGAAGTTCAACAAATATCAATTATACTGTAAGTCGAGGAAGCTGTGCAAACTTAAACACTCCTATTTTATGTGGTTCAAGTATTGCCGATGAAACAAATACCCTTTCAAATTTAACCATTGGAACAGAATATTTTGTGCGTGTTTTTAGTTCCACAAATACATTAAATCAAACTACTTCATTTTCGATTTGTATAGGAAGTCAACCGCTACCTCTAAATGATGAATGTTCCGGAGCAATTCAATTAACTATCAACCCAACAAATACAAATGGCGGCATCTCAATTACTGCGCTCTATGCGACGCAATCAAACGATTTAACTGATTGTCCAAGCACTGATTTAGCTGATATTTGGTACAAATTTACCGCATTGGACACCAATCACATTGTGAATATTACAGGTTCATATTTAAATTCTGGCGATCACTTCAAATACGACCTTTACAGTGGAACATGTAATAATTTAACAAGTATGTTTTGCGACAGAAAATATGCCAATCAACTTCAAAATTTGCAAATTGGAGAAACGTATTACTTAAAATTTCATGCAGCGCAAGCACTAGCTTATTACCCATGTTCTGTGACCATAAAAACGGTTTCCACAAGAGAAGCAAATGATGAATGTGCAAATGCCAATCTGATTGACATTAATGAAGACATAGTTTGTGATAGCACTTATACTGGAAGTTTCTTTAGAGCAACGCCTTCCATGTTTCCTACAAATTTTTATTCTTTAGAAGATGATGTTTGGATAAAATTTAAAGCGAGTAGCCCATCTCATGCTGTAACAGTGACTAATCCAAATATCAGTAATAGTGTTTTCGACCTTTATTTTTACAAAAAATGTAGTGATGCCATCCATTTTGCAGCAGGAAATTACACAAATTCGTTTGTAGTTTCAGGTCTTACTCCAGACTCCATTTACCTAATGAGAGTTGCAAGTGGAAGTAATTCCGTTGTTGTTGCTGATTCTTTTGTTGTGTGTATCAAAAATGCAGAGGTGCCAACGAATGATGATTTAGTAAATGCTCTTCCGTTAATTGTAAATGATACAACTGCTTGTTTATTAAGTACATCTGGATCCATTTATAAAGCCACTGCATCTATCGAATCTAATACATGTAGCAATGAATCTGTGGCAGATAATGACGATGTTTGGTTTTCCTTGATTCCAACTTACAGTTCTCAATTTGTAACTATTATGAGAACTTCAGGCACATTAAGTCAATTACGATTTGCCTTGTATTCATACTTCAATTCAAATTTAGTTCAAATTGGCTGTTATTCTTCAGATGTAAGTTTAAGTAATCTTATTGTAGGTGGAAATTATTTACTTCGAGTTTATACCTCAACAATTACAGCAGATCAAACAACTAATTTTACGATTTGTGTTACAAGTCCACAAATAAATGATGAATGTCAAAACTCAGTAGAATTGCCAGTTAATCAAGGTTTTGAGTGTTTTGAAAGAACAAGTTGGAGTCTCGAAAATTCAAGTCCATCAACTCCAAATAATACCTGCACCAATTCAAGTGAAAATGATGTTTGGTTCCACTTTACAGCAACAGATACAAGTCATTGGATTACATTTCCTTATGGCTATGACATTGCTTATTCAGTTTACGATGGAACTTGTGGTGTTTTGGGAAATCCAATTGCTTGTCAGGATGGAACTTCACCCTACTTCCACAAAAAATTATACAATTTAATTCCAGGAAATTCCTATTTTATTCGTGTTTACAAAGAACCGGGGCAAACGGCACTTACTTATTTCGATATTTGCATTTCAACTCAAACTGGAGTTATCCCACCCAATGACAATTGTGCTGGTGCTATTGAAATTCCTGTAAATGATTCTTACAATTGCGACACCACTTTAAGTTGCGCTATTACACCTGGAGTTAGTCCTAGTTATTATGGAACAACCCAATGTAATGCTACAAACGACGATGTTTGGTACACCTTTGTTGCAAATAGTACCAAAATGGAGATTAGCTTTGAAAACATAGATGGATATGCGGTTTCAAAACAAATTGCTATGTATGCAGGAAACTGTTCATCTTTAGTTAATGTAATGACTTGCGGCTCGTCAACAACTTTAAACAGTTTGGTCGTCGGTAATACTTACTATTTAAGAATTTTCAGTCCGGTTTATCCTTCATGGCCAGTGGATCAATTTTCTATTTGCCTCAAGAAATATTTTATCCCCGAAAACGATAATTGTGCGAATGCTTTTGAAATTCCAGTTACACAAGGTATTTATTGTGATTCATCAGTACATGGAACTTTATTTCACGCTACAAATTCATCGAGTGGCGGCAATTGTGGTTCAGTGGTTCCACTAAATGATGTTTGGTTTAAATTTACTGCCACCTCTACGAAACATAATTTAAGCTTGCAAAACATCACAAATATGCCACAATCCTACAATCAATATGATTTGAGATGGAGTGTTTATAGCGGGAATTGCAATAATTTGGGTGCAACAGTTTTTTGTTCCACTTATGGTGCAGTTTCATTTGGAGCACTGACTAATTTAATCATTGGAAACACCTATTATGTCCGGGTTTATAATTCAGTAAGCACCAGTAATTTACTATTGAATTTTGATGTATGTGTTACGATTCCACCTCCACCAGCAAATGATGAGTGTGTCAACGCAACTTTGGTGCAAAGTGAAGTCGATAATTCATGCACCATTACTGCATCTGGAACCTTAAATAATGCCACTCCATCCATTCAAGCAAATTCATGTTCAAACACGAATGACGACGACGATGTTTGGTATAAATTTGTGGCAAACAGCCCTACACATGCTGTAAATTTATTGAATGTATTGGGAAACACGGATATTTATCACTCAGTTTACAGCGGAACTTGTGCTAATTTAATAAACCTAAGTTGTAACGATGCAAATTCAAGTATTTTACCCGACTTAACACCAGATTCAATCTACTACGTGCGCGTTTATTCAACAAGTAATTTAGCTCAAACTACAACATTTAAAATATGTACTGGAGTATACCTGCCTTTGCCAACTTGTACCAATAATCAAGCAGCTGGAAATGATTGCCAAAATGCACTTGCTCTTTGCGATTTTAACGGTTATTGCGGTCGAACCTCAGGAACTTACACTACTGAAACTTGGCCTGAATTCTCTTCAACTTTTTGTGGAACACTCGAAAATAATTCCTTTGTATCTTTTGTTCCTGATACAGATTCACTAGCCTTAAATGTTTGGGTAACCAGTTCTGTGACAAATTTAGGAATACAAGTTTTCATTTTCGATGCAGAAAATTGTGCTGGACCAGTTCAAAATCTGGCCTGCTGGGATCCAAATTATGTACCACCAGGTCACAAGCAAATTACCGCAAGTGGATTAATTCCTGGACACAAATATTATATGATGATTGATGGTCAAAGTGGAGATATTTGTGATTATGTCTTTGGTTCCGATGCTTCCATTTCAAGCCCAATTACTATTTCACCTCAACAAGTAGATATTTGTTTGGGCGATTCTGTGTTATTAACTGCATCTGGTGGGGACGGAACTTTTGATTGGAATCCAAGTTCAGATATTACCTTGGTTTCTGAAAATTCCATTTATTTCAAACCTTCACATTTAGATTCTACTCGAGTTCGAGTGAGTTCATTTACAAACAGCAGTTTTTGTGGACCAAATTCAGAAATCGAATATCAAATTAATGTTAGATCTTGTGTTTGTCCAATAATTGCTTCAAATAATTCCGATTCTTGTGTTTCGAATGCATTTGATTTGTTTGTTTCAGATGTTTTTGGAGCAAGTTATGAATGGCAGGACGCAAACGGTGTGATTTCAAATGTACAAAATCCGACCGCAATTCTTGCTCCACAAATGACTGGTTCCCATACCTATACAGTGACAGCCACCAGTGGAACAGAAAGTTGTAGTGCTCAAACAATTATTACCATCAATGAAATTCCAAATGCAAATTTCACTTACAGTGACACTGCTTTTTGTCAATTCTCAACAAATCCACTTCCTCAAATTGAAGGAATGCAAGGAGGAGTTTTTTCTGCAAATACCTTTGACACCGAGGTCAATCCAATTTCGGGAGAAATAAATTTAAGTAATACATTAATGGGTTCATATCAAATAACTTACACTACTCCAGGAGTTTGTCCACAAAGTAAAAGTTTAGAGATAGATGTAATAAATTTCCCTTCTGCGCAAGCAGTTTCAGATCAAACCATTTGTTTTGGAGAAAGTTTTGCTGAAATAAATTTTATTGGTTCATTAGGAAGTGAGTTTTCTTGGGCAAATTCAAATCCATCAATAGCTTTGGCAGCAAATGGAAACGGAAATATTGCGAGCTTCACTCCTGCTTTAGACAATCAACAAGCTCAAATTACGCTTATTCCTTCCAATGTTGCTTGTGTTGGAACTCCAATCGCCTTTACTTTAAATGTCTTGGAGAAAGTGAGTTTAGACTCTATTTCAAATCAAACAGTTTGTTTAAACGATAATTTTCAGGAAATTGTATTTTCGGGATCAAACGCAAGCACATTTTCTTGGACAAATTCAAATCCAACGATTGGCTTAGCAGCAAATGGAAGTGGAAGTATTTCTTCTTTTCAATCACTTACAGGAAATGAAGAAGCAATTATCGAAGTGCAGGCTTCCAATGATGTGTGCCAAGGTGAAATCAGAAATTTTACACTTTTTGTGAATTCATTGCCTGAGGTGACTATTGATGATTTTGAATTTCTATTGGTATGCTACGATGGGCA
>CAZHLZ010000241.1:2175-6123 GCA_964532475.1 uncultured Chitinophaga sp. | reverse complement strand
AACAACCCTAAATAGGTAATAATCATTGTTCGTAAAGCATCTTTTTGGATAAATCCCATGAAATTTGGCTACTAAATTTAGATACAAATCTAATCAATTAAAATAAAATTAGCCTCAATTTGGAATTTTAGAGCAAAAATTGAATGAAAATTAGGGATTTATGTATAAATTTGAAGAAAAATTATTTAATGAGTTCAAATTCAACAGTAGCAGATTTTTATGATGGTTTTACAGAAAACCAAACAAACATAGGTATTTCAATAAGACATCGTTTGATTTTTAAAAAATTAAAACAAATTGGTCTTTCAAAAAATTCAAATGTACTAGAAATTGGTTGCGGAATTGGAACCGTTAGCAAATTAATAATTAACTATATCACTGAAGGACAATTTGTTGGGTGTGACATTTCCCCAAAAAGTATTGAAATTGCAAAAAAACTAAATTCAAGCAAAAATGCAGAATTTATTTGTACAGACATGAGTACTTTTGATCATAAATTAAAGTTTGATTTCTTTGTTTTTCCAGATGTATTAGAACATATACCCATGGAACAACACGCAACAATTTTTTCATTGATTGCAAAACATTCCAAACCAAGTTCAAAAGTTTTAATTAACATCCCAGAACCTGAGAGCTTAGAATGGTATAGACAAAACAAACCAGAACTTTTGCAAATAATTGACCAATCGCTTTCGATGCAAGATTTATTAAATAACTCATATCCTCATGGATTCAAGGTTGAGTCAATCATTCCCTATTCTATACATACGAATGAAAATAATTATTTTAGTATTGTCCTTTATCGAGAAAGAAAAATAGAGGAAATAAAATTAAATAATAAATTTTCAAACTTGGCTCAAAATTTAAAAGCAATAATGTGAGAATTTTATATTTTCATAATGGAAGTTCTACATTTGTAGAAAAGGATATTGAAATTCTAAAATCAGAACATGAAGTGAAAATTTTTCATTTTAATGTTTCAAACAAAAAAAAAATAATTTTTGAATTTTTCAAACAGTTGATTGAACTTTTAAAAGGAAATGTAAAATACGATTACTATTTTATACAATTTGCTGGTTTTCATTCTGTTTTACCTATAATTTTATCTAAATCATTTAAGACTAAATCAATCATTGTATTAGGTGGAACAGACTGCGTTGCATTTCCTTCTATAAACTATGGGAATTTCAATCGATATTTTTTGGGAAAAGCCACAAAATTCAGTTTAAAACATGCTAATTTGCTTCTCCCGGTGGATTCAAGTTTGGTGAAATACGAATATAACTATCAAGATAATGATTTCCCTTTTCAAGGTTACTTATTTCACGCACCAAAAGTCAAAACAAAATATCAAGTTATTTATAATGGCTATGAACCAGAAAAATGGTCAATCTCTGATAATAAAGAGGAAAAGTCTTTTGTTACAATTGGAGCCAACTTAGGATCACGTTTTGGATTACAATTAAAAGGAATCGATTTAATTATTTCATTAGCAGAAAAATTACCTGATTACAAATTTTATATCGTAGGTGGTCAAAAAATCAAAATTCCCACCCCCTCAAATGTAGTTCTAAGCCCAACAATTCCGAATAGTGAACTAGGAATTTACTTAAGTAGTAAAAAATACTACCTACAATTATCTATGAGTGAAGGGTTTCCAAATGCGCTCTGTGAAGCAATGTTGTGCGGCTGTATTCCAATAGTTTCAAACGTTGGCGCCATGCCTTATATCGTTGAAGATAAAAGATTGGTTTTAGTAAAAAAAGACCTAAGCTTATTAATTAATTTAATAAGTAATGTAGAACAAGTAGAATTTGAAAGAGAAAAAATAAGAAATAGGATAATACAAAATTTTAACTTAAATCAGAGAAAAGAAGAAATTCTAAAATGCCTAAAGCAAGATTAATTTTTTACTATTTTACTCGAAAACATAATTTCCTTTTCATCTTTGATAACTAATAAATAGGTACCAACTGGAAGATTAGATACATTTACTATGCTTTCAGATCCAGTTTGAACCAATTTGCCATCAAATGAAAATAATTCATAATTTGAAAATGCTTTTTTACTTGCAATTGTAAAATAACTATTTGTAGGATTTGGGAAAACATCTATTTGATTGTCATCATCTAATTCTACAATGTCCAAAATGGCTGCATATTCACAAATTTTTAAATCACTGATAGTTGCAGAAATTTCCCTTGTATAGTATGCAGGCACATAAGTTCCTAATTGAATACTATTTAATTCATTTAAATTATAATTCAAGTTTATAAAAACTGGCGAACCTAATACATGAATTGTCCTTGCGCTATCAGAAAACACTGAAAATTCAAATTGATTAGAAGCACCTTTTTTTAGTTCTAGATAATAATTTTGAATTTGAGAATTTAAATTAATTATCTGAGGCAAATGTTGAGTTCGTTCATTAGAAAATAAGGTTTCAATACGAAAATGCCAATTACTTATATTTCCAGTATTTATATTTGATCCAACAACGATACCAATTCCTTGCTGACCAGAATCAAAATATTGCTCATTCTGAAAGGAACCATAAAAGTTAGAAGTATTATTGCTTAAGGAAACCACATTACATTGTGTTCCTGTGCCTTGATTTTCAAGTGAATTTAAACTAAAATCAACTCCTAATCGCCACAACGAATCAGGTAAATTACTTGAAAGTGACTTATAAATGTAATTTTGCTTGTGTCCCGCAGCATTGTTTAAAACCAAATCCCCATTTATTACTTGAACTTCAGAATCGCCAATGTCAAACCAATTGTTTGATAAATCAAAAGGTTCATTGATAATATATTCTCTACAATTCGTTTGCCCAAAAGCAACTCCACCCAACAAACAAGCAACAAATACTAGACCTTTCATACCTTAATTTTTCACTAAGATATGTTTAATTTTTTACTTCTGCAAGTTTTTTTCTTCTAAATTCTGAATAAATTAATGCAATTAGAGCCAGTAAAATGATAATACTTCCAATAAGTGACCAAGTTCCAGACTTTTCGTATTTAGCCAACATGAATGAAAATTCAATCTTATGTTTCCCTGATGGAATTTCTAATCCTCTCAATAAGTAATTTACTTTTCGAATGTCAACTACTTTTCCATCAATTTTGGCTGTCCATCCTTCTGGGTAATAAACTTCTGAAAACACTGCAAATTGATTCCCTTTCACGTCAGCGTTGTAAACGATTTTGTCTGGTGAATAACTTGCCATTGAAATTGAACCTTCTCCAGAAAATTGTTTAGCTTTCAATTTACTAGCTTCAGATTTCAACATAATCGCTTCCTCACGGTGCTTGAATTCATTGGAAACCTTTAATTCTACCAATTTCAAAAATGATTTAGCAGTATCCATTTCCATCGTGATTTTAGGGATTAAATTTGTTTTCCCATTCATATCCATCACAAATAATGCTTCCATTCCTTCAGACATACCATTTGTCAAACGAACATCAATGCTATCTCCTTGTAATACGTATTTCAAATCTTCAGATCCATAAACATTTGCTTTATCTTTTTTGGCTCCATTTACAATAAGTGCACCTTGACCAATATTTTTTACTTCAAATTGATTTCCCAATGCTCTAATTTCATCATCAGCGGTTTCAAAAGCGTCTATTTTTTTGACCAACCAAGCGTTTCCGAGAGCAGTCATATTCACATTCGCCATTTTTCCTTGTTCGCCTTCTTGTAAGAAATATTTCACATTCATCATGTCGTACACCTTATTATTCGATTTAGACAAATGATAATCGTATAAATTTTGAATATTTCTCAATTTTGCACCATGATAACCGCCTAAAGACTTATGAAATGAAGATGCACTGGCACTGTTAAATCCTCCAGAGAAGTCAAAAACTCGGTAATTTGTGTTTCTATTTAATGCGGCGAATTTATAGAAATCAACAACTCTATTTTTTTCATTACCAC
>CAZHLZ010000241.1:0-2165 GCA_964532475.1 uncultured Chitinophaga sp. | reverse complement strand
AAGCTTTTTGTTTGCCTTCTTTCTCACCTTGAGCAACTTTGTTTTTTAAACTTGGATTCATTGAGGTTTCCATTTCCAGCACTTGTAAATCGGCTGCATTTGTGCTTGAAGGATACAAAGTATTAATTGCTAAATCCCAATATTTGTAACCACTGCCTTGCTCTTGATTTCCTAAATAATTTTTGGCAACTGGAATTAAATCAATTGCTACTAAAACCGTTAAACCTAAAACAATAAATACTGCTGAAATCTGTGTGTAAAAGAACAATGCAAGCACTCCTAAAGCTAAAATCGAAAACAAAATTGATCGATTCATACTTGAATTAAAAATTGATTCACGCACCGTTTTCACGTCTGCTTCGTTGATATTAAATTGTGTAATCCCTTGTTGCTGAATTTGTTGCTCCAATTGCATATCCACAAACTGATCTAATTGAGCTTTATTATTTACGTCCAAATTGTAATTTGTCATCAATTCTTGCGGACTTTGTTGTATCACTTGCGCTCTAATTGAATTTTTAAAATTCTCCTTTGATGCTTCAATTTGTTCAAATTGTTTTGCGTCATTTTCAGAAAGGTAATTATCTCCTAATCCAACCACTTTTAAAATGATTAGAAAACCAACAAAAATTCCAGAGGAAATCAAGAATTTTTTCTTCTGAGGCATCAAATTTTCTCTTTCTTTTACTAAATAATTCAAGAACAGAACGCCAAGAACTGGAATTGTAAGTTCAACAATCATCAAAATAATTGTCACCGCTCTAAATTTGTTATATCCTGGAATGTTATCCAAAAAGAAATTGGTTAAACCCATGTAATTTTTACCCCAAGAAAGTGCTAAAACCAAAATTGTAACACCTAACAAAGCCCATTTTATTGGATTCTTAATAAAAATCAAACCTAAAAATGCCAAAAACGCAACAATTACACCAACATAAACTGGTCCTGATGTCATCGGTTGATCCCCCCAATAAACTGGATATTGCATCACTGCCTCCAAGGAAGAAGGTTTCATATCCAAATTTTGAACATCTTCAGCAAATGGACTATCACCTAAAGCAACAGTTCCACCACCCTTCACGTAGGGAGAAATTAAGGTAAACGATTCACCTATTCCGTAACTCCATTGTGTTACATAATCACGATCTAAACCACTCGTAGAATTGACTGAATTTGAGCTTCCATCAGGATTCGTTGAAATGTCATTACCTCCTCGAATGGTATGTTTCGCATAGTCATTTGTCAAAGAAATATTTCCATAATTAATTAATAATGCCAATACGTATGCCACAGCTATTCCTGCTGTGGTCAATGCAAATTTCTTAAACTCTTTTTTACGGAAAGCTTCAATTAACAATACTAGTCCTAAGGCTAGCAACAAAAAGCCCATGTAATAAGTAACTTGCAAGTGATTTAAAGAAATTTCAATGGTCATAAAAATCGCCGAGAGCATAATTCCCCACTTCATATTACGCTGATATGCCATGATAAATGCTCCAATCACAGGAGCCATAAATGCCGCAGCAAGTGCCTTAGAATTATGTCCTGCTTGAATTATTATAATATCGTAAGTTGAAAAACCAAAGGCAATTGCTCCTAGAAGTCCTACCCAAGGATTTAGGCGGATGCAAAGTGCAAAGATGTAAAAACCAAGCATATATAAAAATACAACTCCCGCTGGAGGCGGAAAACTATTTACAAAAGCGCGTACAGAATCACCAATTAAATTCCCTTCATACAGCAAAGAAATTTGCATGGTTGGCATTCCTCCAAACATTGAATTTGTCCATAAGGTTTCTTTCCCTGTTCTTTCGCGGTAATCGATTACCTCACTTGACATACCTTTATGCATTTCAATATCATGCTGTTTTAGACCATAACCATCAAATTGTGGCGAGAAATAAGCAAAAGTTAAGATAAAGAATACTGCAATTATTGCAAAATGGATCCAATTTTTTTGAAAAAATGCTTTCATGTAATTTTTATAGATTTATTAAAAACGGGTTGAAGTTAGTTATTTTTTTGATAATAAGTTGACATCGAGAATAAAATTAATAGATTGACCCCATATCTACCAGCAAAAAACAATTTACGATAAAATATCTAATTACCGTTCTTTTTCATTGCCAAAAAGAACCAAAAGTCTAGTGCTTGAAAACGCATCT
>CAZHLZ010000240.1:0-6124 GCA_964532475.1 uncultured Chitinophaga sp. | reverse complement strand
GTGGTATTTGCATGATGGGTGGTGCAACTGAGCACGATGAAGCAATGAAATGGTTCTTAAAGCGAGCAAATGGTGGTGACGTACTTGTACTAAGAGCAAGTGGCAGTAACGGTTACAATGACTATTTTTACAGTGACTTAGGTATTCAAGTAAATTCAGTTGAAACTATTGTTTTCCATAATCAAATGGCGTCTTTCGATACTGTAATTATTAATAAAATCAAACAAGCAGAGGCAATTTGGTTTGCCGGAGGAGATCAGTGGAATTACATTTCATATTGGAGAAACACGCCAATTGATAGTATCATAAATTACAATATTACCGAAAAAAATATTGTTATTGGAGGAACTAGTGCAGGAATGGCTATCTTACCGCAATATTATTTTTCAGCTGAAAATGGAACAATAACATCCGAGGAAGCTTTAGCTAATCCATATAACATCAAAAACACTGTTGATACCATTCAATTTTTAAAAATTCCCTTTTTAGAAAACATAATTACAGATACTCATTATGACAGTCCTGATAGAAAAGGAAGAAATGTCGCCTTCCTAGCAAAATTACTTACAATTTATGATAAAAAATCCTACGGTATTTCTTGCAATGAATACACAGCTGTATGTATTGATAACGATGGAATAGCTTCTGTTTATGGGGATTACCCCAATTATGAAGAAGCTGCATATTTTCTTCAAGTTAATTGTGAAAACTCCATGAATCAGCCAGAAGTATATGAAGAAAACACAGGGCTTTCATGGATTAATAATCAAAAGGCCATAAAAGTTTGTAAAATTTATGGAACAAACAATGGAGCAAATACTTTCGATTTAAATGATTGGAAAAGTAGCAATAATGGTATTTGGCAAGATTGGTATGTAGAAAACAATACGCTCCATCAAACAAATAGTAGTGAAATTTTGTGCGAAAATCTTGGCGTTTCTAGGTCAGAATCTATAAGCATAAAAAACTCTCCAAATCAACTCGAAATTGAGTCAAATGAAAAAATTAAATCTTGGAAAATAATTTCAATAACAGGTAATACCATCTCCGAATCAAAAGGAGAAATTATAAATTTACAACACATCGAAATTGGTCATTTGTCGCAAGGAACATACTTTTTAGTTTTAGATTTTGGAATAAGATCACAATCCTACTTTTTTCCAAAATTGTAAATTATTATCAATTAAAAGAAACTTTTTAAAAGAAAGCTCGTACTAGATGCTAAAACTTTTAAAAATGATTTATAAATTTCAAAGTCAATCAGTATTTGCAAATGCAGTTGAAATTGCAGAAAAAAAATTACAAGCACACAAAGAAAAAGGTCCGAAAAGTCCACTTTCAATTTTTGAAGTTGCACATTTAATGGATACCTTGATATTTGGAAAATCAGATAAACAAAACAATTCTGGTTCAAATTTTGAAATTTGTTTCAACTAGAAGTAGAAAAAAGAGAAGTTGATAATTAAAAAATGAATGCCTACCCTAATAAAATTGATATTTATGGTAAAAAGTAGGTGAATAAATTTGTTTTATTCCAATTATTACTTATCTTTGCAGCTTGTTAATTAAAAAAATTAAACATTATGTATGCAATCGTTGAGATAGCAGGGCAGCAATTTAAAGTGCAAAAAGACCAAAAGCTTTATGTACACCGTTTAAATGCCGAAGCAGGTTCAAAAGTTGATTTTGAAAAAGTGCTTTTAGTAGATAATGGTGGAAAAATCACGCTTGGCGCCCCAGCTATAGAAGGAGCAAAAGTTACAGCAGAAGTAACAGCTCATGTAAAAGGAGATAAAGTAATTATTTTCCGTAAAAAAAGAAGAAAAGGTTACAGAAAGAAAAATGGTCATCGTCAGTCTTTTACGTCGATTACTATCACTGAAATCAAAGCTTAATTATACTAAAAATTTAAGGAAATGGCACATAAAAAAGGAGCAGGTAGTTCGAAAAATGGTCGTGAATCAGAAAGTAAACGTTTAGGCGTGAAAATTTTTGGAGGTCAAGCTGCAATTGCAGGAAACATCATTGTTCGTCAAAGAGGAACTAAGCATCACCCAAGTACTAATGTTGGAATTGGAAAAGACCATACATTATTTGCTTTAACTGATGGATTAGTAGAATTCCGTAAGAAAAAAGATAATCGTTCATTTGTATCAGTAGTTCCATTTGAGACAACTGAAGCTTAAGAACAATCTTCATATTTTAAAAGCGTTTCATTTTGAAGCGCTTTTTTTTTGTCTATAAATTTGTAAATCCTATCTACTCCATCATTAGATTGCAACCTCTAATATCTGCGTTGTCAAACCTACCCATCAATTTTACACCTAATTCGGTTGACTGTCCTAAATCTTGTGTTGCAATAAATGAACATGAATACAAATTTGCTAAATCAATTACATTAATTCCTCCTGTTTTTCCTTTTTTGACAAATTCAAAAGGATCGTTCGTATCACGAATTAAAATTTTCATCCAGTTTGGAAGGTGAAAAAATCCATTTTTATTGCTGTACGCTTGTGAAAGTAATTCTGTCATTCCGTATTCGGAAGAAATGAAATCCACTTGAAATGCTTTACACAAAATGGCATGCAATTCTTCTTTTTGAATTTCTTTGCGACGACCTTTCATACCACCAGTTTCAATAATTGTTGCTTGCGATAAATCTGGTTTTAACTCAGCCAAATCAAGCAAGGCGTAGGAAACACCAAAAATGACAACTTTTTTATTTTCAGATAGTGCTTTTTCATAATTCTGAATTAACTTTTCAAAGTCATTCTTAAAAAACCCCGATAAATCAGACCTTGTTTGTTGAATCAAATGATCAACCATAAAAACCAAACTCGAATTCCCTTGCTCCAAATAATTTGGCAAAAGCGCAAGAATTACCTGTTCTTCTAATTCTCCTGCAAAATCTCTATAAGTCTTTGTAAAAGATCTAATGTACAAATCTGTATCTATCAGCAAATGTTTACTCCGTTGAGTTTGTGTCGTTCCGCTGCTCAAAAAAGTAATACCATTTATTTTTTCACCACAAATAACATCATGTGATTTAAAAAATGAAATCGGTAAAAAAGGAATTTCTTCTAATTTTTTGGGAGATTTTCGATGTAGAGAATCAACAAAAGTTTTATAAATGTAATTATTATTGTATTGAAAATCAAATACTTTTAAAGCAATTTGCTCGAAATTTGTTTCATTTGACGTAAAAATAAAATTTTCTAATTCCTTCATAATGGAAGAGTAATTGTAAATGTGGTTCCTTTCCCTAGCGAGCTTTTTACAGCAATTTTTCCTTCATGTTGTTCTATAATTAATTTTACATAAAACAATCCCAAACCAAAGCCTTTCACATTGTGCAAATTACCTGTTGGAACGCGATAAAATTTATCAAAAATCATTGCCAAATTTTCCCTTTTTATTCCAATTCCATTATCAGAAATTGAGATTATTAGTTTGTTTTTATCATTGTATGTATTCACCTGAATGATTGGTTTTTCCTCGCAATATTTACAAGCATTATCAATCAAATTATAAAAAACATTGGTGATATGAACCATATCTGCGTGAATTTCAAAATTTTGAGCTTGCAAATCAATGGTCATTTCACCACCATTCGCGAATTGATTGTATTCAAAATTTTCATAAATCTCCGAAATAATTTCATGCACATCCACCTTTGATTTTTTTAGCTGAATAGTCTCTTTATCCATCTTAGCAACGTTCAATACACGTTCGACTTGGTGTTCTAATCGTTTGTTTTCCTTGTAAATAATTCCAGCATAACGCTTCAACTTTTCTGGATCTTCTGAAAAATCACCTTTCATCAAAACATCACTTGATAATGCAATAGTAGAAATTGGCGTTTTCAACTCATGTGTCATGTTATTAATAAAGTCTGTTTTGACCTCTGAAAGTCGCTTCTGTTTGAAAATAACATTGATTGTAAAAGCAAAGAAAATCAAGACAAAAAAGATAATTGCAAACATGAAAATCCAAGGCGAACGATTTGGTTTATATGCTTCCAAATTATTGTTTTTCATGGATGGAAAATAAACCGTGAAATAATGTCCATCTTTTTTCCACTTTAATTTTTCAGAGGTAATTCCGGTTTTTGATTTAGAAGTTGGAGAATAAAGCGAATCTTTGGTGAATTTAATGATATTCCCAAAAACGATGCTATCAGTGAAACAATCATAAATCCCATACTGAAAATCTTGATGAATATTTTGGTTATAAAATTCCCTTTTCAACAAGGTTTCCAAATAATATGGATGGAGTTCTTCATTGATATCAACGCTAAAATAATTTCTTCGAATTTGTTTAACAGCGCCATATAAATCAGAGCTATCAGAGCTTTGCGTAGAAATTTCTTGCAACACATTTCTCAAAGAAATATGGACAGTTTCGGAAAATTGCTTCAAATCCAAAGAATCTTCTTTTTCCTGAATTTCAACATTTATTTTTTGCGTTGCAATACTAGATTGAATCCAAAAATACTGCACAATCAAAATTGAAATTAATGAAATTACAGCTAAAATAACAACGGTTGAAATGGTTTTTCTATTCATATTTGTGAGATAGTTCAAAATTACAATATTTTTGTTTATCGAAAACCGCCTTATCAAGTTTTTCTTTCCTTAACATCAATAAAACATTTATATTTGCAAAAAAAATAATTATGATTGTTGTAACAGGTGCAGCTGGTTTCATTGGGAGTTGTTTGGTTAGCAGATTGAACAAAGAAGGATTAGATAATATTGTTGTTGTTGACGATTTTTCTAAACATGAAAAAGATCAAAATTTGAAGGGGAAAAATATCTCCGAGTTCGTTGAACGTTCAAATTTTGAAGCATGGCTGGCCAATCATACATCGGATATTGAAATCATTTACCACATTGGAGCCAGAACGGACACCACAGAATTTGATAAAAACATATTTGATGAATTAAATTTGAGTTACACCAAAATGGTTTGGGATTTTTGTACAAAAAATCAAGTGCCACTTGTATATGCGAGTTCGGCTGCAACTTATGGTTTAGGAGAATTTGGTTACGAAGACAATCATGAAATCATTCCAAGCTTAAAGCCTTTAAATCCTTATGGCGATTCTAAAAATGATTTTGATATTTGGGCTTTAAAAGAAGATAAAACACCACCATTTTGGGCAGGGTTAAAATTTTTCAACGTCTATGGTCCAAACGAATATCACAAAGGACGGATGGCTTCAGTTATTTTTCATACCTTCAATCAAATCAAGGAAAAAGGTGAAATGAAGTTATTTCGTTCACATAATCCAAATTATTCAGATGGTGGACAATTACGTGATTTTGTTTACGTGAAAGATGTTGTTGAAGTTTGTCTTTATCTAAAAAATCAATCTCCAAAATCTGGAATCTACAACTTAGGTTCAGGAAAAGCACGTACTTTTTTGGATTTGGTAACAAATACCTTTGAAGCCTTAGACAAAGAGCCAAAAATTTCATTTATCGACACACCTGCAGATATTCGAGACAAATACCAATATTTTACAGAGGCAAATATGCGAAAATTGATTGAATCAGGCTACTCCATCCCATTTCACAGTTTGGAGGAAGGTGTACACGATTACGTTACAAACTACCTAAAACCAAATACTTACTATTGATATTTTAGTAAAGGATTGTTTCATTTAGAGAGAAGTTTGCCAGTTCCAAGTTTTATGACTACCTTTGTTTAATGACATTTGAACAATTAAACTTAGTTGAGCCAATATTGAAGGCTCTAAAAGAAGAAGGATACACCAATCCAACACCGATACAAGAACAAACAATTCCATATTTATTAGAGAAGAAAGACGTACTTGGTTGTGCCCAAACAGGTACTGGAAAAACAGCTGCATTTTCTATTCCAATCTTGAATATTTTATACAATGAGAAGGCAAATTATGCTGGAAAACGAAAAATTAAAGCATTGATTGTTACTCCAACAAGAGAATTAGCCATTCAAATTGGTGAAAGTTTTAGTGCTTACGGGAAATATACAGGAATAAAAAACACCGTAATTTTTGGTGGAGTGAACCAAAATCCACAAACAAATAGGTTATCCAATTGAGTTGATGTCTTAATATCTAATCCAGGAAGATTATTAT
>CAZHLZ010000239.1:0-6136 GCA_964532475.1 uncultured Chitinophaga sp. | reverse complement strand
ATCAGGTAAAACCTCAAATTATGTAGGTCTAATAAATAAGGCGACTGATGCTGGGTATAAAGTAATTATTGTTATTGCAGGAACTATAAGCTCTTTGAGAAGGCAAACCCAAGAAAGAATCGATGAAGGTTATATAGGAAGAAGCAGTTCTGCTTTTATAAATAATAATGGAGAAACCAGAATTATTGGTGCTGGTAAATATAAGGTTGCGACTGATATTTATTCGCTATCCTCATCGTATTATAAAACAGGTGACGAAGGTGACTTCAATCAAGCTATTGCTAATAAATTAAATATACCTATAGGTAAAAACCCAGTGGTTTTTGTTGTTAAAAAGAATAAAGGAATTTTAGAAAATCTAATTGATTGGTTTTCGAAAAACGAAAATATTAAAATGATAGATGGTCAACCTAAATTATTTGATGTGCCCGTTTTAATAATTGATGATGAGGCTGATGCGGCTTCAGTGAATGCTTCAAAAGATATAAATGAAGTAAAGACAATAAATAAATTAATTAGAACTTTATTAAACGTTTTCGATCAAAATACTTTCATAGGTTATACAGCAACACCATATGCTAATTTATTTATTTCGCAAGAATACAATGATGAATTAAAAACAGTTGTTAGAGGGAGAGAATATTTAATTGGAGATGATTTATTTCCAAGGGATTTTATAATAAATATTAAAGCCGCAAAAAATTATATTGGTGCTGCAAAAGTTTTTGGCTTAGAAAACCCAATTACGGGAGAGTATAGTGAACCACTAGATGTATTTAGAAAAATTGATGATTATGATCCACCATTTTTCAAAACCATAAATAAAAATAACAAAGACGAACTACCAGAAAATTTACCAAAAAGTTTAGAATTAGCAATAAAATCGTTTATTCTAACATGCACAATCAGAAGATTACGAGGGCATGAGAAAAAGCATAATTCAATGTTAGTGCATGTGGCATTATATGTAAAATGGATTGATCGAGTTGCTTTGTTAGTAAATGAAAAAGTTCGAGAATTTAAAAACAAAATAGAAAGTAATGATCTAAATTTCATTGAGGAATTAAAGGAATTGTTTAAAACTGATTTTATACCTACAACAATAAACACTTTAGAAAATCTCGATTATTCAGATGTAAGGATTAAAAATCATCAATGGGAAGATGTCAAATTAGAATTAAAGAATGCTGTTTCGAAGATTGATGTTAGGTCTGTTCATGGAACAAGGTCTACCACAAATCTTGAATATCATAACATAGAAGAAATTGATTATGGAAGATACGAAAATGGATTATCAGTAATTGCTGTTGGAGGAAGTAGACTTGCAAGAGGTATAACCTTGGAAGGCTTATCTATCAGCTACTATTTGAGAACAACTAAAATGTATGATTCCTTAATGCAAATGGGAAGGTGGTTTGGTTATAGACCAGGATATGTTGATCTATGTAGATTGTTCACAACAGAGCAAATTTATGAGTGGTTTAACCACATAACCATGGCCACAGAAGAAATGAGAAATGATTTTGATGAATTGACTAGTACACATCAAAAACCTAAAGATTTTAGACTTAAAGTTAGGAATCATCATGGTTTAATGACAATTACAAGTGTTGCTAAATTGTATTGGGCTCAAAATATTACGATTTCATTTTCTGGTTCTAATCCTCAAACATATTTATTGCTAAAAGATGAGAAATCGATTGTAAATAATTTCAAGGTGTTTTCATCTTTATTTAAAAAACTTGGTAAACCATCCGATTTAATAGAAAAAAGAAAAAAAATCAGATATGTACTTTATAAAGATGTTGAAATTGAATTTTTAAATGAATTTATTAATAATTACAAAATCAATATTCCATCAATTAATAATGAGGTAATTACTGACTATATTAAACAACAAAAAGAACAAAAAAACATAAAAGAATGGAATATTTGTATTGTTTCAAATACAGATTCAGACGTTTATTTATATAATCAAATACAGGGAAAAGCAACTGATAAAAATTCAAAAAAACAAGAACAAGTAAAGCATTATTCAATAGAATTAGGAAATGAATTAATTGATTTGGCGTGTAGTGTTAGAAATCAAACTGAAGCTCATGAATTATATAAAATAACTAAAAATCAGATTGATGATACGGTTGATAGACAAGTGGACTTATCAGATAATATTATAGGCACTACGAAAGAAAGACGATCAATAGAAAAAAAAGGTTTATTACTTTTATATGCTCTTGATAGTCGAGGAACATCAAATGCTGATTTTGGAGTACCAATAATTGGTTATAGTCTTCATTTTCCAAAAATTGATGATGAAGTAAAAGTATCATATATGGCTACAACAAAAGATGATTTTGATAGTGAGCCGATGGAAGATGATGATAAACCAGAAAATGAGTAGTATGATAGATATAAAATCAATTTGGGCAAATCAAACTCCAACAGATGAAATCATCATTAAAACTAGAATTCTAGAAATTCCACAATTCAAATGTTTTGCTGCAACTAATCATTTGACAGGAAATCATATTTTCATTTTAGAAACCTCATTAAAAGTAAAAATTCCTGAATTTAAAAAGTATAAATTCAAAGGATTATTAATTCAAGTTTTCGATTTTAATGAATCAAGGGAAGTTAATTTCTATTTATTAGATAATCAATTAAAGGATATTTTTAGTTTATTTATTGAAAATATTTTGGAGGAAGTTGCCAAATGTGTTACAGAAAATGATGCTCTAGTTGAAACATCTAATGTAGTTATAAAATGGAAAAAATTATTTGATAAGATTAATTTTCAAGGACTATCATTAGAAAAGCAAAAAGGCTTAATTGGTGAACTTTTACTTTTTAATTCTTTTTTAGATGAAAATTACCCGATAGATAATTTGTTAGAAAGTTGGACTGGACCTGATTATGAAGATAAAGATTTTTTATTTGGCGCAAAAGGAATTGAAGTAAAATTCACATCTTCAAAGACACCTAAAATAAGTATTTCAAGTGAAAGACAATTAGATGCACAAAATTTATCTCATTTGTATTTAATTCTATTTATTGCGGAAAATGTTAAAGATAGAGGGTTTTCTTTAAACTCGTTAGTTGAGCAAATCAAGACAAAAATTAGTAATAATCATAATGCTTTAAAGTTTTTTAGTGAACGACTTATTTTAGTAGGATATTTCGATGAAGATTTTGAAAACTATAATAATCAATATGCACTTAAAAAAATCAATAAATATCTAATTGAAAATGATTTCCCCAAAATAATATCTTCTGACTTGCAAACAGGAATATTTAATGCTACGTATAATATCGAATTGTCAGCTATTGAGTCATTTTTAGTTAATATTGAATCAATAATCAAATTAATAGATTAATGGAGAGAGGTTTAAAAAATTATATCGATTCTGTTAAATCAGATGTTGCCGCACTTGTATATTCTGATGGAGAAGGTGCAAGTTTTGAAGATAAATTTACAGAATATTGTTTAGAAATTTTAGATAATATTGGAAAGTCTGAAGGCTCAAGAGTTTTGTCATTTAATTTACCTGATTCTCAAGGAAGAATTGATTGGAAAATAAACGGTTATTGTTTAAAAGATGAATATAAGGATGATTCAAACAAAACTTTTTTCGAATCCCTTGATTTATTCGTTACTTTCTTTAATAATTCAAATTACGAATATAATATTACTAAAGAAGACTTTACAAAATCAATAAATCAAATTAAAAAATTTCTAAATGCAACATTAAAAGGTCATTTATTTGACTCTATAGATCAAGCAAATACAGAACTAATTGAATTAATTAAAATAATTTACAAGCAAAAGGAAAAATTTGACAGAGTAAATGTATTTTTTTTAATAAATGGAAATTCAAATCATGATTTAGAAAAAACAACTTTAAAAGGCTTTGAAGATTTAGACATCTTTATACATGTTTGGGATATACAAAGATTCTATAAGCTTAGTGAGAGTAATAGTCAAAGAGAACCAATAGAAATAAATTTTGAAGATATTTTAGATTCAAAAAACATAGGAATTCAATGTCTTAAAGTTCCAGATATTAATGAATTATATGAATGTTATTTGGCTATAATACCAGGTGAAGCATTAGCTAAATTATATAAGGAATATTCGAATGAATTACTTGAAAGTAATGTGCGAGCATTTTTAGGGCAGGCTGGCAAGTATAACAAAGGAATTAGAGATACCATTAGAGAAAAACCTCAAATGTTTCTGCCCTATAACAATGGTATTACTGCCACAGCAGATAGAGTTGAAACAAAAATTGAGAACAATCAATTATATTTGACACATTTGAATGATTTTCAAATTGTTAATGGTGGGCAAACAACAGCTTCCTTATATCATACCCAAAAAAAATATAAAGATGCCGACTTATCTAAAGTCTTTGTTCAAATGAAGTTGACAGTTATAAAAGACATTGATCAAAAGAATATTGAAATTCCTAACATTGCTAGATATGCGAATAGTCAAAATAAAGTTTCTGAATTAGATTTATCATCAAATAACCCTTATTTCGTGCAAATTGAATCATTATCAAGAAAGAAATATGTAAACAATCCAGAAAATAGAAATTTGTCAACACTATGGTATTTTGAGAGGGTAAACGGACAATATAGAGAATCTTTAAATAAGATAAGTTCAGCGTCACTTCAACGAAAATTTAAAGAACAGAATCCTACAAATCAAAAATTCGTAAAATCAGATGTGGCAAAATTTATTAATATCTGGGAACAGGAACCTAATTTTGTATCACAAGGGGCTCAAAAGAATTTTATTCATTATACTAAAAAAATAAATGAACTAGTTAAGAAAAACGAAATGCCTAGCGAAAATTTTTATAAAAAACTTGTGGCTAATGCAATATTGTTTAAATCTGTTGATAAACTGTTTGGAAGAAAGAATGTAGATGCAATTGGAGATACAAACTTAAAATCTTTTACAGTTGCATATACCTTATCTTTTTTTCATTTTTTGAGTAGTAATCGTTTAGATTTATGGAAAATTTATGAAGAACAGATTGTTTCGAAGGAAATCGAAAATATTTTTAGAGATTTAATTGTTTTTGTTTATAATCATTTGGTAAGTGCTTCTAACAATACTTTACTTTCTGAATATGCTAAACGAGAATCAAGCTGGAAATTGTTAAAGGAACAGACATACAATTTAGACTTGAAACAAATTAGTAAATTTA
Organism: uncultured Chitinophaga sp.; assembly: GCA_964532475.1. GTDB lineage: Bacteria > Bacteroidota > Bacteroidia > Flavobacteriales_D > Crocinitomicaceae > M2408. The sequence goes on along the minus strand of CAZHLZ010000239.1, from coordinate 920 downwards.
TTATTACTGAAGAAGAAGTTAAAACACGAGAAAAAGAGATTGAAATAACAAATAACCATTCTGAAGATTCAATATATTTAGTTTCCAAAATAACTGCATTGGGTAATGTATTTTGGGATGGATTATACAAAATGTCAAATAATGAAAACAGTGGAGATTTAAAGGCAATTTCCCTTGAGATTTTGGAAATTTCATCAAAAATTAAAACAGGCAAAAATTTAACAAAATCAAATCATAATGCTGGGAAAAAAGTACTAGATTTAATTGATACAGGGATTTTAAATATTGACAGAATAAAACAATTGTCAACTTTAGAAGAGAAAGAAATAATTGATTTCAAAGCAGTGTTTGATCGACTAAAAGCCATTGACCGTAATAAATGGAGTACAATTATTACACTAGCTGAAAAAACCAATATTTTTGAAAAAAATGAATTGTTCAACATTAAATCGGTCTCGAATTCATTAATCAAGAATGAAAAAGTCAAAGAAATAAATCTTTTACAAGCTTTTAATTCACTAAAAAAACTTGAAAGATTTAAAATTGAGATATAAACATTAAGATTGAAAATCTCGATTAATGCAGAATAGATATATAACGAATCAATTGCACAGATAGTTTGTCAATCCATTCAAATTATTTTTTGAATGGATGGGATTTTCTTTTAGAATTAAAAATATACTACTAGTAATTAGAAATAAGATGAAAATATGAAATATAATTATGATAAACACTTTCATTTTCCTATTGAAAAAATTGATAATGAAGATTATATAATTGAAAGATTGAGTAAGGTCATGCTTTCAAATCTTCAAAAAAAAACATTTGAAAATATTCTTAGATTTTTGTATCAAACAAACTACAATAAACCCAGATTACGCATTAGAAAAATATTAGTAAATTAGCTTTGTAAATCCTAA
>CAZHLZ010000238.1:0-6177 GCA_964532475.1 uncultured Chitinophaga sp. | reverse complement strand
CATTGGAAAGTTATCGTTGCGGTTCTTGTTGTGTTAGTGGTACTTTTCTTTTTACTGGCGGGTTCTGAAAAATTCAATACTAGCCAAGTAACGGATGCACTTGCTAAATACAATCCCTTAAAATATTTACATAAAAAATAAAAAAGCATCACTTGCTGTTTTGAAGGTTGCTCAATTTGGTACGGCACTCATTAAGCGTGTTTTCATAATACGCAACAACAGGCCATTCTTGTCGCGCCTTGGCGTCGAGACGGTACTTTTCATAAATAACAATCTGCGCATTGAGTTCAGAAATGCTATTAGACGACATCTTGGAATGTATTAGATGAAAAAATTTCATTTTTTTTGATTTTGAAAAAATAAAAAATTAAATTAATTAAAAATAAAAAATATAAAAATTGATTTTAGGAAATCTAAAAAATATGAAGGTACTTAATGGTTTCGTCGAGGACGGAGCCAAGGCAATTGCTGATTGTGATGTGCGTAATAAGCATTATGCAGTTTTGGTAGATGGTAATAAGTTGTACACTGGTATCAATAAGTATTCACAAGATATTAATGGTTATCATACTACTACTCATGCTGAGCAGTATGTGATTGCCCAGTGGTTACGGGAAGGGAAAGATTGTCCACAAGAACGCTAAGAGGAGTATACGACTTTATGTTTTTAGGTACAAGCAGTATGATAATGAATGGAAATTGGAAAATTCACAACCGTGTATGGATTGTATGAAACTAATAGTGCAAGCAAACATAACACATATTTTCTTCAGTCTCAACGACGAAAAATTAGGCCGAGGGGTAATGAAGATGTTTGCAAAGGATTACAAAACCAACCACATAAGTCTAGGTCGCAAACGCATGAAAGGCCTACTTTTCAATTAATCACATTTTATTTTTATTTTTTCTTTTTTGATTTTATATTTTTCTTTTTTCTATTTTTGTAACTTGACAAAAAAGTTACAAGACACAACTTTTCCATTTTCATATTTTTACTCGAACACAAAAAAGTTACAAGACACAACTTTTCCATTTTCTAATTTTTACCCGAACACAAAAAAACAAAAAAAACAAAAAACAAAAAAAAACAAAAAAACAAAAATAAATTATTGAATCATTTTTAGGAGGGAGTCGCAAATATAGTTGAGGGTACATTTGTTCCCGGTAATTCGTTCCTCCACTTGGTCGAAGTCAAGGCAGGAGAAAATGCAATTCATCATGGGAACGCCTGTTGTAATTTGCGCTTGCATGATTCCTGTTGCAACTGCGTAACTTACTGATTCGAAATGAAGAGTGTCTCCTTTGATAAGAATGCCGACACAAATAATACCATCATATTGTTTAGCAACACGTGAAGCCATAAAAGGAATTTCATTTGAACCAGGAACATCAATAAGAGTAACTTCGCAATTTTTAAGATGCGATGATAAAGCAGAATTGATTCGGTTGATATATTCTATATGCCAGCTTGAGTGGATGATAGCAATTCGCAATTTGCGTCCTGAATCAACAAATTGTATTTTAGGTGTAATTTTAGAATAGCCTTCAGAAAACAATTCTTTTTTAACTGCAAGATATTTTTCGTTTGTAACTTTTACATGAGCCTTAACAGGGATAACTTGATTGACAAATTTTTCAACAGCTTTGATTTTATTAGGATTTTCAGTTAATAAAATAATAGAGTGAATTCCAAGGAATTCAATAATTTCACAAATCATAGAATAATCACGCAAATCTGAATCAAACCCAAGCGCCTCATTTGCAGCGAAAGTATCAAGTCCGGATTTTTGTTGTAAATCATAAGCCTTCACTTTATTAACAAATCCAATTCCACGGCCTTCATGTCCGGGTGGAAATACAATAACACCAAAACCAGAAGAGACAATTTTACGCATAGACAATTCTAACTGTTCTCCACAATCGCAATGTTGGGATTTAAAAACGTCACCTGTAAAACATTCAGAATGAATACGGAACAAAACATCGTGACAATTTTTAACTTGTCCATAAACAAAAACTTTAGTGGGGGCTTCACTGTTTCCAAAACATAATAAATTCCATGAGTCATTTCCAATAGCTGATTGAATTTTACAATTGGCCAAAACTTCCATTTCAGTTTCGTCAGAAGACGAATCGGTATCAATTAATGGTAAATTATATATATTGTTCTCGGTTATATATTTAATTAATAATTCAACAGAAATCATAGGAATGCGATGTAATTTTGCATAATTGTAACATTCATGACGAATTTTCATTGAACCTGATGCATTTTTTAATTCACCAATAACAGCAACCGGTGGAAATATTTTAGCCAATTTGCAAAGTTCAACACCAGCTTCAGTATGTCCACGCCGTTCTAACAATCCACCTGATTTTGCAATCAATGGAAAAATATGACCCGGTCGATTAAAATCAGACGGCAAACTTTTAGAATTGCCAAGAGCATTGGCAGTTTTAGTTCTATCTTTTGCACTGACACCTGTACCAACATCGACATAATCGACACTAACTGTAAAAGCCGTGCCATAAGAGTCCTTATTTTTTTCTATCATAAGAGGCAATGAGAGTTTATCTGCCAAGTCTGATTCCATAGGGACACAAATAATTCCAGTTGTGTCATTTATAAGTTGAGCCATTCGTGATTCATTTATCAAACTTGCCGCACAAATTAAATCGCCTTCATTTTCTCTATCGGTGTCATCAACAACAAGTACAAATTCACCACGACTAAATGCAGAAACAGCAGATTCAACTGATGAGAATTGTACATTTTCATTTACACCCATTCCACCATTGCTAACAATATATCGTTCAAAATTATTATTAACTGTTCCATCGCTGATAATTTTAGATTCAACTAATTGGATGTGACTTTTAGAGCCATCGACATTCCAAGGAATTCCTGAAATAATAAGTGGACTACGGAAAACACAAATCTCATTTACAAGTCCGGCTTGCATAAATGAGTTTTGCAAAATACCACCACCTTCAACAAGACAATGAATTATATTCATGTTGTTCAATATTGTTAAAATTTCAAAAAGATTTTCATAAGGACGAACATCAACTCCAATAACCTCATTCCATTTGGATTTATTTTTCGAAAACACAATTGTATTTATTTTTAATTGAGGCCGATGGATTGATATTAATGAATCACCATCGATAATAACTTTGATTGGTTGTGCAATAACTGGAATGTCATACCGGACATCAAGAGACGGATTGTCAATTTCGGCTGTCTTTGCTCCGATAATAATTGCTCCACAAACAGCCCGTAATTCATGTCCTACTTTTCTACTGGCTTCATGAGTAATCCAAACATTTTGAGAAACATAACAATTATTTAAACTTACTGCAATTTTTAAAGTAACATAGGGAATGTTTTCCGTGCGTTGATACAAATATTGTCGCAAACTAAATCTTACTTCGCGTTGAACTTCTAAATCTTGAATAACTTCTACAGTGATTCCTGCTGAAATTAATTTTTCCATACCTTTACCGGCAACACGAAAGTCTGGGTCGAGCGTGCCAATAACAACACGACTAATTCCACATGAAATTATTTTGTCAACACAAGGAGCTGTTCGCCCAAAATGGCAACATGGTTCAAGAGTACAATATAAAGTTGAACCGGAAAGAGAATGTATAGATGATGAATTGATGGCAATAATTTCAGCATGTGGTGAACCTGCCACATGATGATATCCATGGCCGATTATTTTATCGGAAGAAACAATAACACAACCAACCCATGGATTTGGTGATGAAGTGAATTTACCTTTTTCACCTTCGGCAATTGCAAGTCTCATGTAATCGGAATCTGTTTTTTTCTTAATTAGAATTTGATTGTCAAATTCAATGTTGACTAAATCGCCATATTTTAATTTTTTGATATTTGTATTTTTTATAGTTTCTTGGATAAGTGCAATTGTAATATTGCTATTGGAAATAGAAACAACAGTAAGACTAATTCCATTAATTGAAATACTTCCTTTTTTCTCAACTTTATTAATTGACTTAATTCCAATAGTCATAATATTGTTGGCATCAATTCCATAAAATGTCCCGGTTTCCCAAACATGACCACTCATAATGTGACCTCCTAGATAATCCCCATATTTAAGTGGCAACTCAACATTGGCATATCTGTTTTTTGTTTGACTTAAATTTGTAAGTTGCAAAGTTTCCTCACTTAAATCAAAAACACAAAATGATTCATTAATTTCTACGACAGTAAGACAAACACCATTAACTGCAACTGAACATCCTAAACTAAGAAGATAAGAAAATCCATCTTCGTAATATAAATAGAGTTTGTTACCGTCAAGAATAAATTTTAAGACGAATTGAACAATTCCGGTAAACATAGATATATTATAATTGAGTAAATTTTTAAATGTAATTAAAAGTTGAAAAGGGGTAAGTCTATAAGTGAAGATGAGCGAAGTAGTTCCGTATGATGTGTTTAAGATGATATTTTATCGATGTGATACAAAAACACAATTTCGAATAAAACAAACTAATCGTAAAAATAGTCAATTAGTGATTAAATCAATTAACGATAAACGTGATAACATTACTGACGAAATATTAGAAAGATATCCTGATTTGGAAGAAATAGTTCATGAAGGTAAAGTTATCACTGATAAAAGTTTGGTAAAATTAACTAAATTAAAAAAACTAGAATTGCGTGGAGATGATGATAAAATGTCAATAACAGACAAAAGTTTACAATATTTAACAAATTTAGAAGAATTAATAATTGATTTACCATTAGGCGATTATGATATAACAGATATTTCTTTAGGTCAATTAAAAAAATTAAAAGTATTAATCCTTAACAGCGATCAGATATATGACGTAACTCATCCAAAAAATGGTTTAATAAATCTCGTAAATTTAACTCAATTAAATTTAACAGGAAATATTGATGATGATATTTTGGTAAATTTAATCAATTTAGAAAAAGTAAAGTTATATGGTAATAATTGTGTTGGCACATTTTTGAAAAACAACTCAAAAATAACAGAATTATCAATAAATAGCTGTATGCGTATCACAGATGACAATCTACACACGATGGAAAATTTGAAAAAATTAAAATTGGCACGCAGCAACAAAAATTTGAATTGTGTAGGTTTGTCTACATTTCACAAACTAATTAAATTAAGAATTGAATCGCAAAACGTAACAGATGACACTTTGAATAATTTGACAAACTTAAAAAAATTAAATTTGAGTTGGTGTAATGGAATTAGTGGAACTGGGCTAAAAAATCTTATAAATATTGAAAATTTAGGTGTTTATAACTGTAATCATATGCGAGATTGTAATATACCAAATATGATAAATTTAAAAGTAATAGAGTTTCATGACAACCCAAAGATGAAAGTAACAGGTATAAATATAAATAATTTGGAAAATATAGAGATAATTAATTGTCCATACATAAATAATAAAAGTATAATAAATTATAAAAAAATAAAACAAATAACAGTTGAAGGGAAAAGTAAATTAAAGATATGGAAGATGAAAAATTTAGAAAAACTAAAAATTACAAAATACAATGGTCTAAATGATAAAAATATAATATATTTAAATAAATTAAAAGAACTGATATTATCAGATATACCAAACATAACAGACATAACGATTGATGGGTTAAAAGATTTAATTCAACTTGAAACACTTAGAGTTGAATCATATAGAGAATCTAAATTGATTACTGAATCATGGATACATAATATAGAAAACTGGTATAAATCAAATAATAATTTTCAAAGAAGTATAGAATTTGGAAATTCTTCAATGATATATATAAAACCAATAAGTAAACACTATGCTGAATTAATAAATGAAAATAAAAAAATTAAAAAAATTAAAAAAAATCTCAATCAACTTTATAAAAAGGAAAAAGATTATAAAAAACAAAAATCAAAAGTAAAAAAAATTATAAAAAATTTCAAATAAATTATTTTTTTTGATTCAAATCGGCAATGCCGACGCCAGCCCAAGAGTGAAGAGTGCGAGCGAAAGAGCCAAGATGAAAAGCTGAAATGCCGGTGGAGGCGACTGTAGAGTGATTAATGTGAAGTTGATTAAGAGCGAGATGTAATAGAGAGAGAAGGTGAGATTTGCCGGTGCCGCCGGGACCATGAAGGAGAACATGAT
>CAZHLZ010000237.1:0-6195 GCA_964532475.1 uncultured Chitinophaga sp. | reverse complement strand
GCTGTATCTAATGTTTGGTATTAATTAGGGGGAAAGTCACCGACATGCATTAAATCAAATATCCCAATGCCCAAATTGCTCTTCCATTCGAATCGGCTAGATTTGTTTCAATAATTTTGCTTCGTAAACACTTTACGTTCATCTACATAATTTAAAAAGTAACCCTCTTCTTGCATGCAAAAACAAATAAAATCAAGGTATTGAACAACGTATTTTAAATCCGTTCTGTCTTTTGTTAATTCATAATGTTGACATAAAGCGACCATGGCACGTGCATTATCATCTAAAGTATAACCACTATTTATATCTGCTTGATTGATAATTGAAAATTGAATCATAGCAAAATCAGTTGTCATTTTATGAATGTGATTCAAATTGATTTTCGGAAGATTGTATTCCAATTGGAAAGGTGTTAAACTTACTTTTTGAAAAACTTGTGCATGCGCAATGGCAGAATTTTCCCAAGCGGTGGAAGCCATTTTGTGCAAACAATTTAAATTTATTTGCTTAATTAGGTCTTTATCTCTTAGAAATAAATTTACCTCTAAAGCCAAGGCATCCGAATCTTCAAAGGGAATTATTCTACCAATATGTTCTGTTATAACTTCTACTGCGTGAGGAATTGGTGTGGAAATGATTGGACAGCCACAACTTATGGCATAAGAAAAAGTTCCGCTTACCGCCTGATTTGGATCTTTTGATGTAAAAAGATAAATATCTGTTAATTGTAAATATTCCAATAATTCTGATAAGGGAAGAAAATCATTTACAAAGCGTACATGTTTTTCGATTTTGAGATCTTTGATGATTTTCTCTAAAGATTCTCGGTATTTTTCTCCTTCATTTTTTACAATTCCTGGATGTGTTTTTCCTAATATTAAAAAGAGCACATTGGAATTTTCTTTTACGATTTTCGGCAAAGCAAATAAAGTTGTTTCAATACTTTTTCCGGAACTCAACAAACCGAAAGTGGATAAAACTTGTTTACCTGAAAGTTGGTGTTTTTCTTTTAAAAGTGATTTGTCTGAATGTGGAATTAAATGAGTTCCATGCGCAATTACATTGATTTTTGTTGTTTCTATTTCATAGTCCTGTACTAAAATTTCCTTGGAATAATTGGTCATTACAATCAAGGCGTCTGCAATTTTAGCCAAAAACTGAACATGAGTTTTCAATTCATGATTGGGTTTTTTTAAGATAGTGTGGAAAACGATAATAATTGGCTTGTTAATAGTTACCAATAATTCAATTAAATCAGATTTATTTTTCTCGAAAAAACCAAATTCATGTTGCAGCAAAACTATTTTAATATTCGGATTTTGATTTATTTTTTTGGAAGTCTCTAAGTAAGAATTCTTATCCTCCGAATTTAAAACAATAGGAACCTTAAAATCGTATTCAAATTGCTCAGAATTGGATTCAATGGGGCAAATTTTTAATTTAAAAGAAGTGTTAAATTTATTGTTTAGTGCTGAAATTAAATCTAAGGAATAAGTTGCAATTCCGCATTCTCGTGGAGAATAGGAAGTGATAAAAACTATTTCGGGAGTTCCATTTTTGACTGAAATTGTTTGGTGAGAATTATTCGTTGGTTTGAATATTTTATTTCTCAAACTTGTGTAGTTAAAGTGTTCCATGATCGATTTTATTTAAGATTAATTCAGCTAGTAAATCCTTTAAATTCATTGATGCCATTGCGATTCGTTCATCTGCAGCGCCGTAATAAATGTGTAATCTGTCCTCAAAAACAACTGCTCCAGTCGGGAAACAAACATTGTTTACTTCTCCTTTTAATTCCCAAGGCATTTCGGGTTTGAAAAGAGGGTAGGGAAGACGTGCTAGTTCAATTTGAGGGTTTTCTATATCGAGTAATGCTGCACACGCACAGTAAACATAACCGTTAATTGTGTCATGAACACCATGATAAATAAGTAACCATCCGTGTTCAGTTTCTATCGGAGGACAACCGCCGCCGATGTAACTTACTTCGTGTTTGAATTTTGAACTCAAGACGATACATGCTTCCAAATTCAGAAAATAGTTCTGCCAAAATTCTTTCGTAAGTTCCTCCAAAGATTCCACGCAAACCAATTGAATATCCGGTCTAATTCGATGTAAGAAATGAAATTTTCCATTGATTTTTCGAGGAAAAAAGATGACGTTTTTGTCCCAAAGGAATAATTTCCCGATGTGATTTTCATGAATTTTTGTTTTTTCGTTGAATCTTAAATATTTTTCATTGATTTTTTCCTTTGATTTTGCAAGATGCACAAATTCATCGTAACTCATTTCCGGAGTGATGATTCCGTGTTTTGTGAAATTGATTAAATCTGTTGAAGTTGCTAATGCACCCAAAGCATTTACACCATCGTAAACTGTATACGTGATGAAATAGGTTTCGTCAATTTTTACAATTCGAGGATCTTCAATTCCATGCGATTCGTAATCTACTTGTGGAAATAAAAGGGGAGAATCATTTCGTTGAACTATATTTTTTGGACCATTTAATTTACAATATCCAATGGTAGAATAATTGCCTTTACTTACCGCACGATAAAAAATATGAACTTCTTCGTCAACTCTAATTACCGCTGGATTTAAAACACCTTCGTTTTCAAATCCAAGGGTGGTTTTTTCAAGGATTATTCCTTCTTTAATGACTTCTAACATGGTGACTTGGTTTTTGATAAAAATTGATTCAATAAGGATATTCTACCAATAATTGGTTTTCAACGGAATTTACACCTGGTGCCTTTCTAACAATTTTGGCCGCTTCTTCACGCTGGTACATAGATTTCACTGTTCCAGTTAATTGAACCTTATTTCCGAGCACATTCACATCAATATCTTTTGAATCAATTGACCAATTTCTTGACAGTGCTTGATTAATTTCTGATTTTTTTGCTGGATTAATCGATTCGGGATTAATTGAAATATTATTGGTAATTCCTTTAACTCCGACTAGGTTTTTGATGGTATTATTTGCCTCTTCTTTTTGATAAGCATTGGATAAATCTCCTTGTAAGGTTACCCAGCCATCTTCCACCTTAACTTTCACTTTATCATTTGGGATTGCCCAATTCCAATTTAAGGATTGTACGATTCCGCTAGCAATGTGTGCATCGTCATGTGAATTTGCATTTCCGAATTTCACATCAATTTTTTCAACAATGGCTTTTACTCCGGCAACATTTTTTGTGGCAACTTCTGCCTCCAGTTTTTTGGCATAACTATCTACTTCACCCGTTAAAGTGACAATTCCATCTTTCACCGTGACTCCAATTTCTGCAGCATGTAAAAGAGGTTCCCACTTGATGGCGTCTAAAATGTCTTTTTGCAATTCTTCGTTACTTCTCATTGTGATAAATTTTGTTATGAAAGAGTTTTCATGTCACAAAATTGATTCTTTTTGAGAGCTAAGTTGTTATATAAAAAGTGTTTATAGTTGTGTGAATGATTATCAATTGTATGACAGAATCTTCTATCTCACTCTTTTTTAATCAATTTAATTATTTTATCATACAAGATTTTTTCGTCAATGGGTTTGGTGACATAGTCATTCATCCCAACTAGGTTGCATTTTTCTAAATCAACAGTGGAAACATCTGCGGTTAATGCGATTATTGGAATGTTGGAATGTAAGGTTTCACGAATGTATTGTGTTGTTTCAAAACCGTTAAGTTCTGGCATGTGCAAGTCCATTAAGATAAGTTCATAATGGTTTTTCTGCAACATTTCTAAGGCAATTTTTCCGTTCGCAGCAATGTCCAATTCAAAACCAAAGTCATGCAGGATAGTTTTGATGAGTAATTGATTCAATGCAATGTCTTCGGCAACTAGAATTTTTACATTTTTGATTTCAGAATCCAATTCAATCAATTCAATTTGTTTTTTTGCAAAATCGGCTTCTTCTTTTTGACTTACTTTCGCAAAAGAAAGATTGAAACTAAAACTGGAACCTTCATTTAACTTACTTTCAACAGTAATTTTTCCTCCTTGCGATTCAACTAACTGTTTCACAATGGCTAAACCTAATCCAGTGCCTCCAAAAAGTCTTGACGTATCATCTGATCCTTGCTGAAAATTCTCAAAAATGGAAAATAATTTATCTTCTTGAATTCCGATTCCCGTGTCGCTCACCTTAAAACATAATTCTATAGCATTTTTGCTTTCTTTGGTGATTTTCACATCAAAAGTAATCGTTCCCTTGCTAGTAAATTTGATGGCATTACTTAATAAATTGATTAAAATTTGATTCAAACGATTGGTATCACCCACAATTACATTGGGGATTTTTGAATCAATATTTTTGATAAATTCTAAGTTTTTTTCTACAATTTTTCCTTCAAAAATATGTCCAATTGAACACAAAGAATTTTTTATTTTAAAGGGAGCTTGCTCAAAAACCATTTTTCCAGCATCTACTTTTACGAAATCTAAGATGTCATTAATTAAATTAATTAAATTATCGCCACTATCTTTTATTGCTGTTAAATATTCTTTTTGCTTTTCATCTAATTTCGTTTTCAAAACAACCTTTGTGAAACCAATAATTGCATTCATTGGAGTACGAATTTCATGACTCATATTCGATAAAAACTGTTGTTTTGCATTGAGTGCAACCTCAGCAATTTCTTGATGTTTTTCTGCGTTATTTTGTGCAACTTCGGCAATTTTTTTCGCTTGATTTAATTCAAATTCAATTTTTTTCTGGGTACTAATATCTTCAATCGCTAGCAATAATAAGTGTTCATTATTTGCTTTTTGAACTAATTTACGAGCGTGTAATTGCATTGTTTTTTTACCAATGGATGAAAAAGTATGAACCACTTCAAAGTTTTCGAAATTTTTGTTTTTACTTATCAATTCTTTCAAAACGTCCTTTAATTTTGAAATATTCCATTGTTTATTTCCTAAATCAAAAAGTAGTTTATCAACTGTTTCCTCTTTTTTTACTTTGAAAATGTCGTAAAAATTTTGATTTGCAGTTTTCACATAAAAATCTTTTGTCAACACGAGTAAAGGTTGGTGAATTGTTGCAATAATGGCTTCCGAATAATCATAAGACTCATTAAGTAAATCATTTTGAATTTGTAATTCATGATTTCCAATCATCAATTCTTCATTACTCGCCTCAATCTCTTCCTTGGAAGTTTCCAATTCTTCATTTAATGTTTGAAATTCCTCGTTGGAAGAGACAATTTCTTCATTTGCAGCTTGTAATTCTTCAAAGGTACTCTCCTGATTTTCAATGACAACATTCATTTCTGAACGTGTGCTATGCAATTCTTCAGACAATTTCAAAATTCGTTTGTCCTTGATGGATCCCGAATTTTTGCCTAAATCAAATTTTTCTAAGGAATATTCTTGAAACCTGAATACAATCAATAAAAGTGCTTCGTCCCATTCAAATTTTAAATGACTTACCTCAAATGAAACCAGTCGTAAAGTATTTTCAAGTTGCAATTCGATATTTTCTCTTTTCGTACCTTCTTTTGTTCTTAAAACTTCTTGAATAGCACTTCTAAGTTCGAATATAAATTCTGGATGAGCCATTTTTAGGATATTTAAATTGGCTTTTCCCGGTGCATGTTGCAAGAAATTAGCAATTGGACCTCTAAATTGTTGTATTTCTAAATCTTTATTAATTACCACGCAGGCTGGCATGTATTTTTTAAGTAATACTTGATTCAACTTGTTATCAAAATCGATGCCATTGGCAGTTGGAGATTTCAAATTTAAGTTTGGTTTTTTTGTCAATAAATTTGATTTCAAAAAATTCGAACTTAGTGCAGTGATTTTAATCGCTTTGCTTTGTTTTTTTTTAGAAAACACTTTGTATTTCGGATTTATTCGGTTAAATAATTGTGAAGATGACCCTACGGTTTCGGCTTTTCCAAGGAGCAAATATCCATTTTCATTTAAAGCAAAATGTAAGCTTGTAAAAACATTCTTTTGCGCTGCTAAATCAAAGTATATAAGTAGATTACAACAACTTACAAAATGCATTTTTGAAAATGGCGGATCTTGTAATATGTTATGAGGTGCAAAAACAACTAATTCTCTAAGCACTTTTTTGATTTGGTAATTGTTTTCTATTTTAGCAAAATAGCTTGAGAGTAATTTTTTGGGAATATTTTTAATGCATATCATTAAGTTTACCCCCAAAACGTAAATAGATTACGTTGTAGTGGT
>CAZHLZ010000236.1:0-6231 GCA_964532475.1 uncultured Chitinophaga sp. | reverse complement strand
GTATGCAATATTTTCTTGGTTATTTCCCATTACGATTTCGCCAGAATTTAATTCAACAGCGGCACCAACATGAAATTTGGAGTAAGGAGCATAAGCATTGCTTGCACTTTCATAAGCTTTTGCAACTAATTTTTGTAGGTGAGAATCAAGTTCAGAATAGTGCTTTAATTCTGTATATGAAATAGTTATTGATTTTTTCATTTTAAAAAATTGGGGAGCAAAGATACAATAATTTTGCAATTGAAGTCTTGAAAAATGATTTTCTAGCAAAATTTCAAATAAAAAGTTTAATTTTGATGAAGAACAACAGCTTATTTTATGTTTCAAAAAAGTCAACATCTATTTACTTTACTGGTTTTTACCTCTATTTTCAACATTCATTTTTCCCAAAACTTCATTAATAAGGAGCAGGTAAAAATTTTGAAAACACTCAAACTGGAAGGTTCAAACGCCGTACATTTCAGAGAACAAGCTGATGTGGAGGCTCCAATTCTAGGTTCAATTGAAAACAATGATAAGATTGAAGTCATTGAAGAATTAGAAGATTGGCTTGGAATTGCTATTTCCTTACAAAGAAATTCAATGGAAAACGGTTCTTTTGAAACAAAAACTAATTGGGAAAAGGTGTATGTTGAAAAGAAACATTTTGCAAATCAATTAAATTTAAAACTAAAAACGGAAGATTTGAACAAAATCTCCATGCTTTCTTACAAAGAGGATGTGAGGTATTTCAATGAAATTCAAACTCTTGATTCACTTTTAAAAATAGAATTAATTGACAAGGATACTTTTAACAAACAAAAAATTGGAAAAATACACAACTTCCTAGCTGATACCAGTCAGTTTAACAAAAAAGATGGAATTTTAAGCATTAAATGCAAAAAAACTACAATAACTTATAAAGATAACAATGTATTAAATGAAAGCATTGCAATTTATAATTACATGGGGCAGATTCCCGAAATAAATGCTTTCGTCATAGGTTGTTGGTATTGGGAAGATTTTGAATATAAATTAATTGATAAAAAAACAGGATTGGAACTTGCTTCTACCATTGAATTTCCATTTTTATCCGGTGACAAACAAAAACTAATTTGCCTGTACGGCAATATTTATGATTTAACTGGAGATTTGAATTTTTACACTTATAAAGACAAACAAATTTCGTCAAAATTTTCAATCAAATTTTCTGAATGGATGCCTAGTTATGATTGGGAGAATATTTTTTGGGGAAGCGACAGAAATTTATATTTAGCTGTAATCAATAAAAATAATTATTGGAAACAGGACGGAAATATGAATGATGATTTTCAATTTGTGAAAATTAAATTTAATTAAAATTCTGAAAAATGAGAAAACTAATCGTTTTGATAAGTTTAATAGTTTCGCCCTTTATCTTTTGTCAAAAAAACTACAGAGACAGCATTCAAATAGCGCGTCAGAATCATCAATTACAATTTCTATTTGAAGTATTGGATTCGAGTGAAGCAGCACATTTTCAAGGAATCTGCTATTTTGACATCGATACAAGTTTTATCGTAAATGCAACGTTTAAACGTGAAAAGGGCAAAAAATTCATCATGCCGATGTCAAAGGAAAGAATAGTTTATTACCGGAAATATGGAACTTTAACTTTTATAAAAAACGACAGCACTTGCGTTTTAACTGTATATGAAAACCTGAGTCTCAAAGGAAAAAAAGAATACAAAAATTACCTTTTCTTGCCTTTTAAGGACAAAACATCTGGAGCTTCAACTTATGGAGGAGGCAGATACTTAGATGTTTATAAATCAAGCGAGTCAATTTGGAAAATAGATTTTAATGCCAGTTATCATCCTTATTGCGCTTATTCTGAAAGGTATTCTTGTCCGCTGGTTCCAAGTGAGAATCAAATTTCAATCGAGATTAATGCGGGAGAATGTTATGAGGGGCATTGAAAACTAGATTTTTTTCCTTAATTTTTTCTTCGTAATTTTGCATCCTCTATGATTCAATATAAAAAAGTTGCGTTTTACACCTTGGGTTGCAAGCTGAATTTCTCAGAAACATCGACGATTTCTCGTTTGTTTGAGGATGCTGGTTTTGCCAAGGTAGATTTTGAAGAAACACCTGATGTTTATGTCATCAATACTTGTTCTGTGACTGAAAATGCAGATAAAAAATGTAAACAATTGGTGAAAAAGGCTTTGAAAATCAATCCGAATGCTTTTGTTACGATTGTAGGTTGTTTTGCACAATTGAAGCCAACAGAAATTGCTGAAATCCCTGGTGTGGATTTGGTTTTAGGTGCAAACGAAAAATTTGACATTCTTTCTTATTTAGATAAAACAGATAAATTAGATGAAACGCAGGTTTCTTTTCAAAACATTAAGGAAACGAAAGAATTTGTGCCTTCTTTTTCATATGGAGATAGAACGCGTTCTTTTTTGAAAGTACAAGATGGATGTGACTATTTCTGCACATTTTGCACGATTCCATTGGCAAGAGGAAAAAGTAGAAATGCATCTGTTGCAGAAACTATTTTGGAAGCAAAAAAAATCGCAGCAACTGAAATAAAAGAAGTTGTTTTGACAGGAGTTAATATTGGTGATTTTGGTCAAGGAGACGAGGAAAACTTCTTTGATTTGGTCAAAGAACTTGATAAAGTTGAAGGAATAGATCGTTTTAGGATATCATCGATCGAACCGAATTTATTATCGAATGAAATTATTGATTTTTGTTTGTCAGATTCGAAACGATTTGTGCCACATTTTCACATTCCACTTCAAGTTGGAAACGACCGAATTTTGAAAGCCATGCGTCGCAAATACGAGCGATCTTTATATGCTGAAAGGGTAAATCAAATAAAATCTTTACGTAAAGATTGTTGTATCGGTGTGGACGTAATTGTTGGTTTTCCAGGTGAAACAGATGAGGAATTTATGGATTCCTACAATTTCATTAAAGACTTGGATATTTCCTATTTACACGTTTTCACGTATTCAGAAAGAGCAAATACCGGCGCACCAAAATTAGGTGAAAAAGTTCCGATGGAAAAACGTCGTGAGCGAAGTAAAATGCTGCATATTTTGTCTGACAAAAAGAAACGCGCATTTTACGAAGAGAATTTAGGTTCTACCCGTGTTGCTTTATTTGAAGCTGAAGAAGACAATGGAATGATGTATGGTTTTACAGAAAATTACGTAAAAGTAAAAGTACCTTTTGATGCAAATTTGGTGAATTCTTTTCAAAAAGTGAAATTGGATGAAATTGATCGAGACGGAATCGTGAAGGTGAGTTTTGTTTTATAGGTTCAGGCTATTTTAGAACAAATCAATGGCAGCAAAACTAATATTAATATTTACCTTATTTGCAACGATAATTAGTTGCAACAATTCTGAACGAAATAAGATAACCTCCCTATATGGCAATGGGAAAACAAAGCAAAAAAGTTTAACTAATAAGCCAACCGACAATGCGGGAATAGTTGAAATAAACTGTGACACTATTTATAAAGATCCTGGGATTTCAATAAAGCTTATACCTTTTGATACGAAAAAGGTTAATGAACAAGAATCAAGATTCATATTCCTGTTAAGCAAACTACAGAATGGACTGCAAAGAGAAATCTTTAGGGACACAATTGAAAGCACAGTGCAGGAAGTAAAATTCTCTGACTTTAACAACGACAACATTAAAGATATTCTTATTCAAAATAACTCAGACGTAAGAAGCAATTGGACTTACTACTTATATATTGTTGGAAAAAACGCAAACTCGATAAAAAAAATAAAAGGATTTGAAGAAATCAAAAATCCAAATTACATTCCAAAATATGACCTAATTGACAATATGGTTGCTTCAGGACGAAATTGGACAAGCTTTTACAAGATTATTGGAGACACGATAAAGGACTTTAATATCGTAATCTATGACGGAGAAGATGAAAATGGATTATACACTTATGATACGGATTACAAAAAAGCAATTAATAAAATATTGATAAATGAAAAAAACCAACAATGATTGCACTTGCAAAATATTGACCTTTTAGCAGTAAAATGAAGTTTTATGCAAAGAAAAACTAAATATTTAAAACATCATTTTTGTAGAGTTTTTCGTTGAAGAATGATCACAAAAACAAACAATTAAGATTCTTTACAGTAAAATTATTTTGTTTTAAAAGCAAAAACTCTAAAGCCTAAATATTTGTAAATAAAATTGATTTTAGATTTGAGTCAAAATCTTCCCTCACTTTTTTCACAAAAAAATAAAAAAAAGTTTGATTTTCTGATAAATAATTTTAATTTTATCGTGCAATTTCTTCAAAGCAAGGCATTATGAATACACAAATAACAGAAGGAGTAAAAATATCCGTTGAAACAAAATTCAATTCGAAACTTTCGGTATCAGAGGAAAATTCCTTCGTTTTCGAGTACCTTATTTCGATTAAAAATTGCAATATTGATGCTGTGCAACTTCTCACACGTAATTGGTATATTTTCGACACTTTAGATGAACCAAAAGAAATTGAAGGTCCTGGCGTGGTGGGTGAACAACCTGTTTTAGACTTAAATCAAGAACATACTTATAGAAGTTATTGTGAACTTAAAAGTGAAATTGGCTACATGGAAGGTCACTATACTTTTGTGAATTTAAGAACAAATAAGAAATTCAAGGTTTTAATTCCTCGTTTTAATTTAATTTTACCGAGTAGGTTGAATTAATGAGTTTTTTAAATAATCAACAAACTATTTCTTTGTTTTGAAATAAACAAAAACTCCAACAAACGCAATAAAAATAAAAATTAAGATCCAATTTAATCTATTGGATGTTTTAATTTGCTCTTGCAATTTATTCTCTCTGAATTTTTGAATCAATTTTTGCTCATTTTCTTTTAACAAAGTATAGTTTTCATTGATTTCAGAATCATCTTGCTTTACTTTTTTCAAAATATCACCTTGTAAAAGTGCAAATTCACTACTAAGTTGGTATGCTGTTTTGAAATCACCTTTCATTTCCAGACATTCAGCGATTCGCTGCGTTGCATCCGAATTTTCGTTTAACAAATTATACTTTTCTGCCAACTTTTTGGAAAAGCCATACTGTTCAATTGCATCGTCGTATTTTTCTGTGTAAAAGAAATATTCACCCAAATTGAAATAACTTTCACAAATCAAATTCGGATTATTAATTTCTTTTCTCAATTTCAAAGATTTACTAAAACTCTCATAGGTTTTTTCTAAATCTCCCAATTCGAAATAAGCAATGGCGATATTATTCACCGCAAATGAAAGTCCTAATTTATCACCATTTTTGTATGCTAAGGCAAGTGATTTTTGGTAAAAGGAAATGCCTTCCTCTGCCCTATCCGTTGCAAAACAAATCTTCGCCAACATGTCATAAGCCCTTCTCTTACCCTTATTAAGATTTTGCTTATCCACTTTTTTCAAAAAAGAATTTACCTCCTTTTCGGCTGAATCAAATTCTTGCAAACGAATAAGCGCTTCCACCATATTGATTTGAGCCATGTAAGATTGATTTTCTTCTTCAATTAAATCGGAACTTTTCAAAGATTTTACAAACCAATTTATCGCTTCCTTATTGTGTAAATCAAACATCGCTGCAACTCCCATTAAATTTTGAGCGTCAGCTAACATTTCATAATCTCTCTTTTGTTCGTAATAAGTAATACAGGCAGCTAAATTTTCACGACTAATTTCGGTTTTACCTTTCTTATTGTAATAACTGGAAATAATCAATTTACCGAAATTTAGCCAAGAGAGTTGTTCACTTTTTATTCCTTCTCGAATAAGAAAACTTCCGATATTGTAAATCGAATCGGGACTTTCATCCAAATAAAAATCTCTCAATTTAATACCATTTTCTATTCTTTCTTTGGGATTTGAATAGAATTCTTTTCTAATTTGTGGAATTAGCTTTTGCCCGAAAACAGCAAAATTTGAAAGAAAAAGGAAAATCAAAATAATTCGCATGTTCAAAGATACAATTATCTCGCTAAAGTTAGATGTCCACGTCGAATTATTTCTTGACCATCAGCTCTTTTCAATTCAAGACCATAAATATAAGTTCCAACTGGTGCTGATGCATTACTAGCATTGATTTCGCCGTACCAAGCCTCATGAATATCATTGGTGCGAAAAATCACTTGTCCCCAACGATCGATAATGGTAAAAGTATATTCAGCAATGTCAAAAAGACTGACAATTGGTTTAAAACCTTCATTTAAGC
>CAZHLZ010000235.1:0-6232 GCA_964532475.1 uncultured Chitinophaga sp. | reverse complement strand
GGCAGCATTAATGTTTTCAGAATAAATAAAATGATTACTTTTTAATGTGTCATAAATGGCTGTCCCACTGCTAATATCATTAAAATTCAAATTATTATCGGCCTCCACAAAGGAGGATTTTATTCCGAATTCTAGTTGATTTGAATTTTTGAACACCTTGTTTTGATCAAATTTAATGGAATAAATGTCTAAATCACCCAAAAGTTTTCCTTGAAGTAAATAAGGATCTTGAATTTCTTCTCCAGTTAAACCGTAGTACCTAGTTTGAAAATTTTGCTGTGTATTATTTCCAAATTTTGCATAATCTAAATCTATGCTTCTACTTGAATTTAATGTGTCTAATAATCTGTTGTAGTTCAGATTGACACTTCCTGAAAACCATTTGTCTGAGGAATTATTTTGCGTGTTAAAACTAGAAAGTACATTGTTGTTTTGATCCAATACATCTGCAATATTTGTTCCTGTTGGATTAAATCGATTACTAACTCCATTTAAATTCAAACTTAAAGTTCTCAGTGAATCAATTGTAAAGTCAAAGCCTGTTCTGATTATGTGGTTTTTAAAAGGGAAGACTAAATAGTTTTTTTGTTTGTAAGCCAATTGAAAAGTATCGTTTTTAAAAAACTGACGTTGTAATTCTAAATCATTGAATGCTTTTCGATAGGCGAAGGAATAGTTCATGAAGAAATTGAGTTTTTTTGTTCGATGATTAAAATTCAAGTTTGAATTGGACTTAAGATAAACTCCCTGTCCATAACTGCCAGTTATACTTCCGTTGCTACCAAAACGGGTGTCTTTTTTTAGTTTAATGTCAATTATCAAAGAACCAGCGGCGTCATATTTTGATGAAGGATTTGTTAAAAACTCGATTTTTTCAATCGAAGATGATGGTATTCCACGAAGGTAATTCGCCAAATCACTTCCGGACATTTGAAGCGACTTTCCATTAATTTGTACTGTAATTCCTTGCTTTCCATTTAGTGAAATTTGGTCTGTCATACTAACCGAAACTCCGGGTGATTTTTCAATAATTTCAAATGCAGAAGAGCCTGTTGCTTGCAAACTATTCTCAACATTGATGGTCATTTTCCCTGCACTTCGCTCAATCGGAGCCTTCTTTTGTTCTACACTTACCTCCAACAAAGTAGTTTCCTTTAATGTTAGTATTATGTTTCCTAAATTTACATCTTGGATTAAGTCAATATTACTTGATTTATAAAGCTGGAAATTGAGATTTTTTACCAAAATATAATAAAGACCTGGTTTCTGATTCTTAAACTCAAATTTGCCTTCGAGATTTGTAAATTCGGTCTTGACTAAGGTCGAATCTTTACTTGCAAAAAGATACACCAATTCATCACTTAAATAGCTTTTCTGACCTTGAACTGAAGACTCTAATGTCCCAATGATGGAATGATAATTTTCCTGTGCAAAAATTTTAAAGACTGGTATAATCAAAAAGAAAATGCAGCTAATATTTTTTTTCATTTTTATAGGTTTGATAGTTCGAAATTACATCTTAATTAAGGAAGAGAAATGTTAAAATAGATAAATGGTTGATTTTGTTATTTGAATTTTATCAATTGAGGTACAAGCGGAAAAACAATAATTGATATATCAATAGTTGACTTATCATTTAATCTTCGGATTTTAGTATATTTTCTTAACTTTGCACAAAAAAGACAATTGGAGCAATTAGATAATATCATATTTTATTCAATAGATAAGGCTATTCGAACTTACAGGCAGTTTGCGCAAACCAGATTGAAATCCAATGAATTTGAAATGACCGTAGATCAATGGATTGTGATGCAATGTATACAGTTAAATCCAACAATGAGTCAACAGGAGATTGCCGAAAGGGTTTTTAAGGATTCAGCTTCTGTAACAAGAATAATTTCAATATTGGTGAAATCAAAGTTTTTGACCCGAAAAGTCATGACAAGTAATCGTCGCAGGGTAAGTTTGAAAATTACCAAATTTGGTACAGAAACCTTGGAAAAGATGAACGAAATAATTGTTCAAAATAGAGCGCAAGCACTAAAGGGAATTTCTAAAGAAGAAATTGAGCTAGTAAAAAATGTCATGAATAGGATTGCAGAAAACTGTAAAGAAAACTAAAATCTATTCTCCAAGTAAATCAGTGTTTTTGGTGTATTTTTTCCATTTCTCCAAAATTTGCTGAAAACCTTCTGGCAATTCAGAATCAAATTGCATCCATTCGTCTTTTGTTGGATGTTGGAAACCTAAAGTTTTTGCATGCAAAGCTTGACCTGGAATCAATGCGAAACAATTCTCAATAAATAATTTATATTTTTGATTTATTGTACCTCTTACAATCGAGTCACCTCCGTATTCGATGTCGTTAAAAAGTGGATGACCAATGTGTTTCATGTGCACTCGAATTTGGTGCGTACGCCCTGTTTCAAGTTTGCATTCAACCAAGGTAACCAAGCCAAAACGTTCAATGACTTTATAATGTGTTACCGCATGTTTTCCAAAATCTCCTTCAGGGAAAACAGCCATTAATTTTCTATTTTTCAGGGATCTAGCTAAGTGACCAGTTATTGTTCCCGAATCTTCTTTTACATCTCCCCAAACTAAGGCCCAGTAACGGCGTTCTGTTGTCCGATCGTAAAATTGTTTAGCTAAATTTGTCAATGCAAATTCTGTTTTTGCAATCAACATTATGCCTGTGGTGTGCTTGTCGAGTCTATGCACTAAACCTGGTCGACCAAAATAATCTTCAATTTTGTGAGGTAGATTGTCAAAGTGATACACCATGGCATTTACTAATGTTCCTGTGTAATTCCCATATCCAGGATGCACAACCATATCAGAAGGTTTATAAACTAATGCTAATTGATCATCCTCATACAAAATGTCAATTGGAATATTCTCTGGAATAAGTTCAATTTCTCGAATAGGGTAGGGTAAAACAATCGTGATCTCGTCCTTCGGCTTAATCTTATAGTTTTGCTTTACTTGTTTTCCATTTGCGAGAATGTTTCCATTTTTGGCAGCATTTTGTATTTTACTTCTCGAGGTATTCGGCAAACGATCCATCAAGAATTTATCGATACGTATAATTTCCTGACCTAAATCTGAAATAAATTTATAATGTTCAAATAATTCTTCTTCTTGATTATCAAAATCTCTGTCTTCTAATTCTTCTTGCATTAATTTTTGATGATTTTTTTAGTAAGACCGCTCGATTTTTCTTTTACAAAATATACTCCAGGGTTTAAGTGTGAAATAGTATGTCTTTTTTCTGTTGAATCTGAAAAATAAACTTGTTTTCCTTGGATATCAAAGATTTGAATTCCATTGAAATCGGTCATATTTGTTTCAATTTGAATAAAATCTGAACTTGGATTTGGGAAAATAGTAAAAGTTGAACTCATTTTTTCTTCTACTAATTCAGCGCTTTTATTTAAGTTTGTTGAGAAAATTGGGCGCATCATCAATGAACCTTCGAAACTTGAATTCGTCCAAGTTTCACCATTATTAATACTGTAAAAGATTTTGTCTGAATTGTTATTATTCCAATCGAAACCAATATTTAATGGGGTTTGATCAATTTGTCTCCAACCTACATAAAATGTACCAGTGATAGGAAGTTTTTGAAAATCAACTAAATAATAATTTGTAAATCCAAGTGTGTCGTCATAATCATAGGAAGGTTGACGCGGAAATAAAAATTCATCTTGATAAATTTCGGTTCCAGGCTTTCCATTATCGTCGTTCCAAACGGTCAATAAAAATAGTTTGTTAGAAACATCAGTTACCGATTCAACAAATTTCATTTTAACTCCAATTAAAGAGTCGTCTTCATAAGGCGTAAATTGATAAGCTAATCTTGCTTGCACTCCACTTGGACCGTAAGCTGCTTCCGCAGAACCATCATCGTAGGCATAGAAATCATAAAAGCGTTGTTTGAAGGTGGTTGAATCATTTACAGTTAAGTTTGTAAATTGTGCTGTCGCATTGAAGGTAACATCAAATTCCTTAAAATCTTCTGTTGATGTACTATTAAAATCGTAAAAACTTGAAATGTCGTGCGAAGATTGGTAAACCGTATTTGATAAATAATTATTGTCACCATTTGCCAAATTCTGACCAAAAATTGCGATATCAATTTCTGATGTTCCTTCATTTTTAACGTTCAGATTCCCATTTTGGTAATTTTCTGCAACATTACTTGCGTTTCTAACTGTTATTTTTAAGTCATCAGTGGTTTTTCCGAGCCCATTGTTTCTAAAATGTTCCCAAGGAGCAAAAGTGTAATCTTTCAACAAGGAATTCAAAGGATAAACTACAGCGAAATCCTTGAAAAGTGTATCTTGATAACCTGAGAATGCTCTTAAATGAACATAGTCAATGTGGTATTGGTCGATGGCCCCAGACACACCAGAATAATTTTTGAATCTAAATTGAAAGGCACTTTGTAAAAATTTGTTTTCAGTTACTTTAATATGCACTTTTGAAAAAGGATTCAAAGCTGAACCACCTGTAGACCAGACATGATACCATTGATCAAATTGTGGTGAGAAAAATTCCAAAATCAAGGAATCTCCAGCTTCTGGCTCATCATTAAATCCCTTGGCTTGATACAAAAAACTAAAGTAGATTGAATCATTTGCTGTAAAGTCGCTTAAATCTATGGGTTTTGATGTCAAATAATCATTAAAGTCATTGGAAGGAGAATTATACAAATAAGGAACTCCATTTTCGTCTGTTCCATCAAAAGTTACGACACCCAATGTCCAAGGATTAACTGCATTTGTATAATTGTGTTGCGCCTTGTGATCCAGCCAAAATGCATTTTTATCATTTAATTTTGCGAAAAATTGCACTGCTGAATCTTGAAAATAATCCACTTCTGTTAGCCAAATGGTATCTGGTTCGTTCACAAAATCAACTGTGTCGTAAATAATGTACGGCGGGTAAACCGATGTGGTAGAATAATTTACAGGATAAGCACAAAAATCTGCCACTTTGATATCGACTGTTGGAAATACTTCATCTACAACCGTTAATTCAGTCAAGTTAAAGATTTTTCGCATTGTTTGTTGAGCTGTATATCTTGTGGCGTTTGGTAATTTGTTCCCACCTAAATCAGTCAATTTGTAATACTTTTCAGAACTTGTTTCCGGATCTGAAAAATTTGTTTCATATTGCTGGAAATGGTTTTTAGAAAACTCATCCAAAAAGGGAAGTTGAAGCGTATCAGCCGAATAAATGAAGCTTGAATCAATTGAACAGGAATTTCTTTTTAGAACAATGTTCGACTTGCTATTTGTATTTCCTTTTGTAAGGGCTTGAATAACTTCTTGTTGACCAAATAATACAGAGAAACACAATGAAAATGTGAATAAAACTAAATATTTCATTTTAAATAATTTATCTAACTTTATTGATCTCCTCCTTCTGATGAAGCACCAGAGTAATTTTTATCTAATTGAATGCTGATTGTTGTGGACGAGGGACTCATCATTCCTTCAATGTATTCAGGAGACTGAGAGAAAACCTTCGCCTGAGAACTATCGGATGCGTTGGCACAATTTTGATAAACTTCAAATAAAGTTACAGATGACATACCTGACAAACGTGATTTTACTTCACTTATTGTGAGACCTATTAAATTTGGAACCTGAATTGGAGCTCCACCTTCGTTTCTTCCAACTACCAAATAAATAGTTGAACCAATTTGAATTCTAGTTCCCTCCTTGATTTCACGACCATTGTATTTTTGTTCTAAAACAGCTCCATCCGCTTCTGATGTACTTTTGTAAGAGATTTTGTATTTTATTCCTCTATTTTTCAATACACTTAATGCAAAACGCTCAGATTTGTCAATCAAACTAGGCATTTCAACTAAACGAGTTTTTTTGGAAACACGTACTCTAATGATTCGACCCTCTTTCACATAAACATCTGTTTTTGTAGTTGGCCCAGGATCTTGGCTAAGAATAGTTCCTTCTGGTTTTTTTGGGTCATAAATAGAATCTAAAATTTCAAATTGTAGATCCAATTCTTCGATTTGTGCTTGAATATTTTTCACATTTTTACCAATCAGGTAAGGCACTTTTATTTTTTGACCATGATTTGTGGAGAAATCTAAGTAAAGAATTGTTCCTCCAACGATGACAATGTACGCAAAAATCACCAATCCAAGGTGTTTCAAAAAAAGTTTTGACCAAACAAAAGTTTTTATTTTTTCAAAAAAGCT
>CAZHLZ010000234.1:0-6305 GCA_964532475.1 uncultured Chitinophaga sp. | reverse complement strand
TCACCACGTGGGCATTATTTTTTCCACATGTCTACCTCCCGATAGGTATCGGGATTCACCACGTGGGCATTATTTTTTCCACATGTCTACCTCCCGATAGGTATCGGGATCCACCACATGGCCATAACTACCTCCGCTAAAACGGAGATAGTTAGAATTTTATCCGTTAATCAAATTTCTTGAGATAACAATTTTTTGAATTTCGGATGTTCCTTCGTAAATTTGAGTAATTTTCGCATCACGCATCAAACGCTCAACGTGGTATTCTTTTACAAAACCATATCCACCGTGAATTTGAACCGCTTCAACTGTTGTGTCCATCGCTACTTTGGATGCAAACAATTTTGCCATTGCTCCTGATTGATCATAATTTCTTCCATTATCCTTATCATCAGCTGCTCTCCATACCAATAATCTTGCTGCATCGATTTCAGTAGCCATATCAGCTAATTTGAATGCAATTGCTTGATGTTTGTATATTTCTTTTCCAAAAGCTTTTCTTTCTTTTGAATAAGCCAAAGCCAACTCCATTGCTCCAGCAGCAATTCCTAATGCTTGAGATGCAATTCCAATTCTTCCTCCTGAAAGCGTTTTCATAGCGAACTTGAAACCAAATCCGTCTTCACCTATTCTATTTTCTTTTGGAACCTTAACATCATTAAACAATAAAGTATGTGTATCGCTTCCACGAATACCTAATTTATCTTCTTTCGCTCCAACAATAAAACCTTCCATTCCACGCTCTACAATAAATGCGTTGATTCCTTTGTGTCCCGCTTCAACATTTGTTTGAGCAATCACCAAATAAACTGATGCCGAAGAACCATTTGTAATCCAGTTTTTTGTGCCGTTTAGCAAGTAATAATCACCCATATCAATTGCAGTTGTTCTTTGCGAAGTAGCATCAGATCCTGCTTCTGGCTCAGACAAACAAAATGCTCCAATTTTTTCACCTGTAGCAAGCGGAACTAAATATTTTTGTTTTTGTTCTTCGGTTCCAAATGTTTCTAATCCCCAACAAACAAGAGAGTTGTTTACAGACATACACACAGACGTTGAAGCATCCACTTTAGAAATTTCTTCCATAGCCAAAGCATACGAAAGTGTATCCATACCGCCACCACCATATTTCGGGTCAACCATCATCCCCATGAAACCTAATTCTCCCAATTGCTTAATTTCTTCAACTGGAAATCTTTGGTCACGATCTCTTTCAATTACACCTGGTTTTAGCACATTTTGCGCAAAGTCTCTAGCAGCGTCTCTTACAGCTATTTGTTCCTCAGTTAAATCAAAATTCATATAAGTTTTTTTAGTTTTCACGATAATAAGTTGCAAATTTAAACTTTATATTTTATTTTTCCACTTTATTAAAGGAGAGTTTATGAAATCTTATCAACTTATTGGTTTAATGTCTGGGACATCTCTCGATGGATTAGATATCGTTTTAGTCGAATTTAAGAAAAAAGAAAATGAAAAATGGGACTACAAATTAATTCATTCTCAAACATTTAGTTACCCTAAAGTTATTGTAGAAAAATTAAAAAACGCCTTTGAACTTCCTGCATTTCAGATATATAGTTTAGACCATGAAATTGGGAAAATTTATGCAGAATTTATTTTAAATTTTATAAAAATCCATCAAATTGACAAAGAGAAAATTGATGCAATAGCATCGCATGGTCAAACTATTTTTCATCAACCTAAGAAAGGAATAACAGTGCAAATTGGCTGTGGAACAACGATATCTGCTCTTACAGGAATTAATGTAATAAATGATTTCAGAAAAAGAGATGTTATTTTTGGCGGTCAAGGCGCTCCTTTAGTGCCAATTGGTGATTTTTCTCTATTTGCAGAGGAGGCAGAATCATTTTTGAATATTGGTGGTTTTGCAAATATTTCTTTTCAAAAAGAGGGAAAAATAAAAGCTTTTGATATTTCTCCAGGAAATTTACCACTCAATAAATTGGCAAACTTCCGAAATCTTGATTACGATAAAAATGGAGCATTAGCCAGGAAAGGTGAAATAAACTTTTTTCTGTTAGATCTATTAAATGACTTGGATTATTACAAAAATCCCTATCCAAAATCACTTGGAAGTGAATGGCTTGAAACAGATTTTTTCCCTCTGATAAAATTTGATAGAGACATTGAAAACAACCTTAGAACCTTGATTGAACATATTGCTTATCAAATCGCACAAGTATTGACAATCAACAAGTTAAATTCTGTTTTCATTTCAGGTGGAGGAGCTTTAAATGATTTCTTAATTGAGCGACTAAAACATTATTACAAAGGTAAAATTGTCATTCCTCAAAAAGAAATCATCGAATTTAAGGAAGCAATTATCTTCGCCTTTTTAGGATTGTTATTTTTGGAAAAAACACCAAATTGCTTGAGTTCTGTTACCGGAGCGAAAAAAGACGTGATTGGAGGTACGCTGCATTTAGCTTAAAAAAATGTTATTTTTGGTACAAAAAAGTTAAACTAATTCGCGTAACTTCTTCAATTCCAAAATACGTGCTTTTTTTCCTCCTTGACGGATATTTTTGGCAGTTTCGGTATAAAATTGATGTTTGTTTTCCAAATAATTAAGCTGAAAATCAAGCCATTCGGTGTCATCCATGAAAATTTCTTGATTTTCCAATTCTTCTCGTAATTTTTTGACAACGTGATAATAATCTGCTCTACCCAAGTAATCATGGTCAGCATCACACATTATTTGTTGCAAAATTGTTTGAGGTTTTTTACCAGATTTCGTACTTTCAATGATCTCAGTTATGATTTTGACCTCTTCCGTGTTGTAACCAAAATAAGGTAAAATATTATTAGCCATTTTCACTGCATACTCCTCATTATCATCATATTGAACTAAAAATCCTGCATCATGATAATAAACTGCTGTTCGAAGCAACATGGTTTCATAATCCGTTAATCCTTCCAGCTTTGCAATCCGAATTGCAGCTTTTTCAACATTCAAGGTATGATTAATGTCGTGATAAACCAGTTCTTCAGGTAACATGGATTTCAAACGGTTCAATATGTCTTTTTGCATGTGGTCAAAATCACTTCCAGGCAATTCACAAGCTTGCAGCAAAGATGTGTTGGCAATTTTTCCTTCACCATACAAACAATGCTCTAATTTCAACCGATTTATAGAGTACATTTGAATGGTTCCACCTCGTTTTTTAATTTCAACATCGCCGAAAAGGGTCAAGTCAAAATAGTTGTCCACCAAATTCGCAATTGTTTTGGTAACCATAATCGAATCAGGGGAAGCCATTTGTTCCGCTCTCGATGCAATATTTACGGTATCTCCCCAGACATCAAAACTATATTTTTTGGTTCCAATTACTCCTGCCACCAATGGACCTGCATGAATTCCAACTCTTATTTCCCAAAAATCCCGATTCATTGCCTTGGCCAAATCACGTTCATTTTGCATAAAATCACGCATCTCTAAGGCAGCCAAGCATGCTCTAATCTCTGGTCGATTTAATGATTCAGTCACTCCAGCAATTGCCATGTATGAATCCCCAATCGTTTTTATTTTTTCTAATTTATAACGATTCGTAATTTCGTCGAATTTAGTGAAATAGGATTCCAATTTCTTCAACAATTTCATTGGATTGATAGATTTCGCTTTGTTGGAGAAATTCACAAAATCCGTAAATAAAACTACGCCATTTTCAATTCTTTTTGGCGAAAATTTTCCAATTGAATTCAAATCTTCAAGAACCTTTTCTGGAAAAATATTAGATAGCAATTGTCGAATTCTCCCATCCTTAAAATAAAGTGACTTGTAAATTTCTATCTTTGCTTTCACTAAATTTGGGCTGAAAGGCATGGTCAAAAAATCGATAGCACCTTCATTTAACCCATTTACAATGTGAGTTGAGGTACTTGATTGTTCAGTCAAAACAACCTTGTAAACATTTCTCAGTTTCGGATCATTTTTTGTTTCACTAAGCAATTGTAAACCACCAAAACTTGTATTATCAATATTAATAATCAAAATTCCAATCTCTTTTTGATTCAAGATTTGAAAAGCCTCGAAGGTCGAATTAGCCAGCAAAACATTGTTTCCTGCGCCATTTAGGATTTCCTTCAAGCCTCGCTGATTGACAAGCTTATCATCAGCAATTAAAATATTGATAAATCTTTCCATCTAAAAATGTTAACGAGATAAAGTTAAAAATATTTTTGATAAAAGCATTTAGTTTTTTTTCATTTTGAAAATTTGGTGGCAAAAACACAGGTATCGTTTGAGACAAACTTGATAAAATTTCTTTCATTTAAAGATAGTTTTGAGTACTTTTAGTATTTTTACTCTCTCATTCGTCGCACATGAATAAAATTTCAATTATTGGTACAGGAAACGTTGCTTTTCATTTTTGCAAAGAATTGAGCCGCCAAGACTTTGAAATTGAACTTTTTGGTCGTAGCAAAAGCGAAATGCTTGCCTTTGAAAAAGCCTTCAAACTAAAGACCTTAAACTCCATTTCTGAAATTGACGAAACTAGTCTTATTTTAATTTGTGTCTCAGATGATCAAATACAAACCATTGTAAATCAACTAAATGAATCAAGTTTTAAAGCTTACACATCAGGGACGGTCAGTTTGGCTGAACTAGAAAATAAATCAAATTTAAACGTTTTTTATCCTTTACAAACATTTTCTAAAAATCGAGACTTAGATTTTCAAAACATTCCAATCTTGATTGAAGCATTTAATAAAAAGCAAGAAAATGAATTAATTAATTTAGCAAAAAAACTCAGTTCTCAGGTTGAATTGGCAAATTCTGAAAAAAGAAAAAAACTTCATTTAGCGGCAGTTTTTGCCAATAATTTCACAAATCATTTACTTTATACAAGTAAAAATATTCTTTCAAAAGAAGGAATAAACTGGAATGTATTGATGCCTTTAATCACGGAAACTTTTGAAAAAATAAAATTAGGATTTGAACCAAAGGAAATTCAAACTGGTCCAGCAAAAAGAGGCGATACAGAAACGATAGAAAAGCAATTAGAACAATTAGACTTTTTCGAAAAAAACATATATCAAAGTATAACAGCAAGTATAATTGAAACTTACAAAAAATGATTTCATACAAAGAATTATTACCTAAAATTAGCACATTTATTTTTGACGTTGACGGAGTGTTAACTGATGGTCAAGTGATAATGATGAACGGAGATGTATTTCGCTCCTTAAATTCAAAGGATGGATATGCACTGCAATATGCATCAAAATTAAATTACAAAATTTTTATTATTACTGGTGGAAATTCTAAAGATGTGGAAGACCGATTGTTGGGACTTGGAGTTCAAGAAGTATATTTGAAATCTAGCAACAAGCTAGAAGTTTATGCAAAAATCAAAGAAAAGCACAATCTTGTTGATGAAGAAATTTTGTACATGGGTGATGATATCCCTGATTTTGATGTGATGTTGAAAGTCGGAATTGCTACTTGTCCACAAGATGCCTGCCCAGAAATAAAAGGAATTTCTCATTATCAATCTCCAATTTTTGGAGGAAAAGGATGTGTCAGAGATGTTATTGAACAAGTTTTGAAAGTGCAAGAAAAATGGTTTTTGGAAGATGCTAAGATTTGGTAATTGAAAATTTTTGTAACCAATTCGCTCTCTTGCATTATAATGAAAATTAAAAAATATGAAAAAAATATTCCTTATCACAGCATTAATTTCCTTATTTGCCTTTGAATATAGTTCAAGCAAAAAAGATTACAAAAAATTAAAAAAGAGTTTCAGTTATGTTCCAAGTGGAAATGGAGTTTTCGCAAATGACACCTTTTCCGTACAGGGATTTTATATCAGTAAAACTGAAGTAACAAATGAGGAATATCATTTATTTCTGAATGATTTGAAAGCAAACAATAAGATGAAGGAATATAAAATCTGTTTGCCAGATTCTAGTCAATGGGAAAAAATAAGTATGGGAGGAAGTTCGGCCTATAAAGATTACTATTTTTCTCATCCAGCATATCAAAAATTCCCTGTTGTTAATATCAGTTTTGAGGCTGCAAACCTTTATTGTAAATGGTTTACCGAAAAAATTAATTCAGGAAGCAAAACCAAATACAACAATTTCAGGTTACCAACAAAAGAAGAATTCATTCGAGCTTGTCGTGGCGATAAACATGCACAAATGTATGCATGGGAAGGGAATTCAATTCGAAATAAAGACAGTATGATTTTATGCAATCACATTCATATTTCAAAAGAAAAAGTGGCAGGTTCTTTAACAGATGATGAAGATATCATTGCACCTTCAAAGACTAATTG
>CAZHLZ010000233.1:0-6331 GCA_964532475.1 uncultured Chitinophaga sp. | reverse complement strand
TAATAAACGCAGATTTGGTGTTTTGCAAAAATCTAAAGTCTTATGTCTTTTGTCTAATCTCTTACGTCTACTGTCTTAAGTCTTTCTTCCTATTACAAAAATCCCAACTCCAATTTTGCTTCTTCGCTCATCATATCTTTGTCCCAAGCAGGATCAAAAACGATGGTCACTTTTGAACTTGTAACACCTTCAATGGCAGCAACTTTCTCTTCGACTTCTTTGGGCATTGTTTCTGCAACAGGACAATTTGGTGAAGTTAAGGTCATGTCGATAAAAACCTCGCTTCCGTTTTCGATTTTAACTTCATAGATCAGACCCAACTCAAAAATATCAACTGGTATTTCTGGGTCATAAATCGTTTTTAAAACATCAACAACTTTATTTTCTAGTTCCATATTACAATTAAAACAACCATCCAAAAGAATAGTTTTCAGGATACAAAAGTACAATCAAAATTTTAATTTTCACAATTATTTAGAATGATTTTAATTAAGAATAGTGTTTTTTCTTGAACTGTTAGTAATAGTATGTTCTCAATCTGAAAAATAAATTCCAAAATCAAAGCGAATTCATTAAATTGGAGTAATTTTGCAATTCAATTTGTGAAGAAAAATGACCTTAAAACAAGAATTAATAAATAGATTTGGTGAAGAAAAAGTAAATGAAATTCAATTTACCAATCCAAATAAGAGTGCTGTTTTTCAAGGAATTGAAGATTACAAATTTTTGACCATCGAAATTCAAAAGCGCTCGAAGATTAAGGTTCTGATGACAAATGGATTGAGCAATTACAAAATGCCTGTTTTAGAAAAGTTTGTTGGTAGGGAATTTAATGAATTATTTTTCTGTTTGCCAAGTTACTGGGACTTGGAAAATCATTCGAATGATGCAATGAATTGGGTTTTTGAAATTTTATTTAAACTTCAAAAGCACGTCATTGAAAAAGAAACTTGGTTTGGAGTAGGGCACACAATTCCCTTTAAAAATCCAATTGAATCCATTTCAAGTACAATGAATCAAAAATATTTTTTCTTCGCAGATCCTATGTTCCTCAAAGATGAACTGCAAGAAATAAAGGTGGGTGATAAGTCTATCCATTTTTTAAGTATCATCCCAATTTTTGAGGATGAATTTGACTATAAAATCGGAAAAGGAACCTATAAATTTCAGAAAAAACTTGCACAAAAAGATGTAAGTGAGTTGTTGGATGATTTCCGTGGTTCGGTCTTGAAAAGCAATTGGAAATTATTCTCCTTAAAGAAATAAAAAAAGCTGCCTACAAAAAGTAAACAGCTTCTATTATTGAGATTTTTTTATCTTAATGCTTGTGGTTCGGGTCAGAATGATCATGTCCATCATTCGAATCCTGAACAGGAGCATCAGTTAAATTCATGATTTCTAAATCGAACACCAAATCTGAATACGGAGGAATTGCTCCAGGTCTTCCGTTTGGACCGTAAGCTTGGTAGTAAGGAATGATAAATTTGCCTTTTCCACCTTTACCTAACATTTCCAATCCTTCTTCAAAACCTTTAATCATTGTTTGAACTTTAAATTGGAAATCCATTGGGGCACCACGATCTCTAGAAGAATCGAATTTTTTACCATCTAAAAAGCTTCCAGTGTAATGAACGGACAATTTATCTCCTGCCTTTGGTTTTCTTGCTTCTCCTTCATTTTCAAGGATGTAAACCAATCCAGATTCCGTTTGTTTAGCCGTTGGATACATTTTTTTTACTTCATCTAACAAGTAAACTTTGTATTCAGCTTCTGACATTTTTGCAATTTTTTCCAATTTTGCTTTTTTCTCCGCCTCAATTTTTTCTAATGCTTCAGATTTTTCTTTAAATATCGCTGTAGCATTCCATTTTTTCTTGTAAATTTTACCTACTCTTAAAATGGAAACTTTATTGATTACATCATTTTGCTCAATTTTATTTACCACATCTTGACCTTCAATTACGTGACCAAAAACAGTGTGTTTTCCGTCTAACCATGGAGTTTCCTTGTGTGTAATAAAAAATTGACTTCCATTTGTTGCTGGTCCTGAATTCGCCATCGACAAAATTCCTGGTCCAGTATGTTTTAAATCAGGATGAATTTCATCTGCAAATTTATATCCTGGGTCACCACTTCCAGTTCCCAAAGGACATCCACCTTGAATCATGAAATCTTTAATTACACGGTGAAATTTTAATCCATCGTAATATGGTTTTGAAAAAACTTTGTCTTTATTTGTAAATTTTCCTTCCGCCAAACCAACAAAATTGGCAACTGTCATAGGTGTTTTGTCAGCTTCAAGAACAACTAATATGTTTCCTTTGCTAGTTTCAAATTTAGCGTAAATTCCTGGCTCTAATTTTTTTGCTTTTTCCTTTTTTTGACCAAACACACTTCCAACTGCAAGTAGTAGAAATGTGAATGTTAAAATACTATTTTTCATATTTAAAATTTGCGTTATTTCAGTTGTAAAATTAATTAAAAATTTGAAAGCAAAAAAAATGCCAATTAAAATATATTTTCCATAAAGATTTTTTAACTTAGCAGAATGAATAAAAAGCCTTTAATTTTTATTACCAATGATGATGGAATTTTCGCAAAAGGAATTCGGTCTTTGGTCGAAGCTGTTAGTGAGATTGGTGAAGTGGTTGTTATTTCTCCCGATAAACCTCAATCTGGAATGGGACATGCAATTACCATTAATAATTTATTAAGAATGAATTCTTCAGATATTTTTGGAGATGTAAAAGCGTATACTTGCACTGGAACGCCTGTTGATTGTGTCAAATTGGGCATCTATGAATTATTAAAATGCAAACCCGATATTTTACTTTCAGGAATAAATCATGGTGAAAACACAAGCACAAATGTGCTTTATTCTGGAACGATGTCTGCCGCAGTAGAAGGTGCCATGGAAAATATTCCCTCCATTGGTTTTTCTTTAGCTGATTTTGATTCTGATGCAGATTTCACTTTGGCAAAAGAAATTGTAGTTCAAATTGTGAAAAAAACATTAGAAAATCCAATGCCAACTGGAATTTGCTTAAATGTAAATATACCAAAAATTAGCAAGGAAGAATTCAAAGGAATCAAGGTTTGTCGCGCGGCAAATGCATTTTGGGAAGACCGATTTGATAAGCGTTTGGATCAATTTGGGAATCCATATTATTGGTTAACTGGAGAATTCACGGATCAAGATAAAGGAGAGGATACAGATTTATTTGCACTCAAAAATGGTTTTGTAAGTGTTGTTCCCGTTCAATTCGATTTGACAGCTTATCATGCAATTTCTGATTTAAACGCTTGGGATTTCAATAATTCAAATAAAAATCCTTAATTTTGAAAATTATTTACTGATAAAATGAGTTTAAGAAATTGGTCTAAATATCACACTTATGGATTAATTATTGGATTTTTAGGTCCTTTAATTTACATTCCACTTACCATGTTAATCATTGCACAAGTTCAGAATTTTCATTTTGAAAGACTTTGGGACATGTTTTTTATTTCAAAATCTACGCAAGGAAAATTTATTTCACTTTCAATTATTCCAAATTTAGCTTGGTTTTACATCTTTTTAAACAAGGAGAATTTTGGTTTTGCAATGGGGATTATTTTAGGATCCGTGTTGTATTTTCCTTACATTGTTTACGTTAATTTCTTCTGATTTAGCGTTTTATAAATGAAAAATCAAAGAAAAATTTACATCATCGCTGGTGAAGCATCTGGGGATTTACATGGTGCAAATCTTGTAAAAGCTTTAAAATCTGAATCAAATTACCTACATTTTAGATTTTGGGGTGGCGATTTGATGTCAAAAGAACTCGGAAAGCCTGTAAAACATATCAAGGAATTAGCTTTCATGGGATTTATTGAGGTGGTGAAAAACCTAAAAACGATCCTTGGAAATATCAAATTCTGCAAGCAAGACATCCTAAATTACAAACCAGATGCATTGGTCTTAATCGATTATCCAGGTTTTAATTTAAGAATTGCATCTTGGGCAAAGGAACAAGGAATCAAAGTGTTTTATTACGTTTCACCTCAAGTTTGGGCTTGGAAGCAATCGCGTGTATTTAAAATTAAGAAGTCAGTTGATCACTTATTTGCAATTCTACCTTTTGAAGAAGATTTTTACAAAAAATTTGATTATGAAGTTGAATTTGTTGGACATCCATTGCTTGATGCCATTGAACAATACAAAGAAATTTCATTTTCTGAAGAAGACTTTAAGAAAAAATTTGACTTAAGTGACAAACCAATCATCGCCATTTTGCCAGGAAGTAGAAAGCAAGAAATTAATGTGAAACTCCCAATCATGTTGGAGGCGATAAAAAAATATGAGAATTACGAATTATTAATTGCAGGCGCTCCTTCTTTGGACGAAGATTTTTACAAACCGTTTTTAATTTATCCGAATATTAAAATAATTCACGGAGCAACGTATGATATTCTAAATTTAGCAGAAGCAGCGTTAGTTACCTCAGGCACAGCAACGCTTGAAACGGCTTTATTTAATGTGCCAGAAGTTGTTTGTTATAAGGCAAACGCTATTTCCTATCAAATTGCGAAAAGATTGATTAAAATTAAGTTTATTTCCCTTGTGAATTTAATTATGGATCGAGAAGTGGTGCGCGAATTAATTCAAAATGAGTGCAATTCGGAATTGATTGAAGAAGAATTTTCAAAAATCATCAAAGGTGGATCGAAACGAAATAAAATCTTGGAAGAATATGTTTTATTGCGTGAAAAATTAGGTTCTGGTGGTGCAAGTAAAAAAGTAGCACAATCTTTGCTTTCTAAAATTTAAATTGTTTATTAACACCTCTTTTTGTTGAAAACTATTTGAAAGTACGTATTTTAACATTTTTATGAATTTTACTTTTGTAAAGTGAAAAACACAGTTTTATATCTAATATTATTTTTTAGTGTAACAATCGGAAGTACCTTTTCTCAACAAATGAGAATTGGCGTTTTGCGAGATTATGAAATACAACGCATCGTTTTTTCCTACAATGAAGGTTCTTACCTTATTTATGGGGATTCTACCGAGTTTGGAGCAATTTTGCCCAATGAATTTGTTGATCTTGAACTTCTAGAAAATAAAAAAATTCAACTCAAAAAAGGAGTAGAAATTTTGGGCAACTTCGATAAAATTTTGTTGGTAGAAACACAAGTACATTCTTCCATTTCGCTCACATCTAAAACACCCAAGGTCAAGGAAAGGAAATATCGAAATGACTTTGAAATCACTTCAGGAAAAGGAAATTTGACACTTGTTAACCTTGTTGAGATGGAAAATTACCTTTCAGGAGTTGTTGAATCAGAAGGTGGAGGTGGAAAGGAATTGGAATACTACAAAGTACAAGCAATAATGTGTCGTACTTATTTGTATAAAAATTTGAAGAGACATAGTGAAGATGGATTTTCAGTCTGCGACCGTGTTCATTGTCAGGCCTATCATTCCATGTTGACTTTTACTCCAAAAATATGGCAAGCTGTACAAGAAACAGATCAATTGATTTTGGTTGATGATCATCGAGATATAGCAGGAACCTATTTTCATGCGAATTGCGGCGGACAAACAAGTGAAGCTTCCATCGTGTGGAATAATGATTTGCCATATTTAAGTACTTTTCGTGATACTTTTTGTATTTACACCAAACAAGCAACTTGGGAAAAGAAAGTACCGCAGCAAAAATGGGCTGATTTTTTAGTCTCCAGATACAATTATCCGCTTTACGATAGTATTTTTGGGCCGATGATATTTAACTTCAATCAACCAGAAAGGATGGCTTTTTATCAAAGTCCTTCCTTAGGAATTCCACTCAGAGATTTGCGACAAGAATTTCAATTGAAATCAACATTTTTTAGCTGTTACCCAGAGGGACTAGAAGTCGTAATCCGAGGAAAAGGTGTTGGACATGGAGTTGGATTGTGTCAAGAAGGTGCTATGAGAATGGCAAAATATGGTTACAATTTCCAGCAAATTTCCCTTTATTATTTTCCAGGATTAAAGCTTATTTCTTACAAAGATTTACTTTTTTTTAAGCAGAAAAATATTGGATTTGAGTTTTAATCTGAAGGAAACTCGATTGCATGATCATTATTTGTATCAAATTTCTTATTTGCAAGGATATTCGCATCTGAAACAGTAAGTAAACCTTTAATCTTGAGAAGAATTTAAGTTGAAAAATGAATCTCAAATGAATTTTTATTGATAATAATTAGTAGGTTTTTGACGTTAATTTTGGCACCTAATTGTTAGTGAAAAGCAGAATGAAGTCTATTGCGGGCACCGTGAGAAAGCTCCGAAGGAGATCCTCGAAAC
>CAZHLZ010000232.1:0-6337 GCA_964532475.1 uncultured Chitinophaga sp. | reverse complement strand
AGTTTTGATATCACATCTCTTTTCAATGATTTTTTCGAGCTTTTCGCTTTCACTCTCCTTGAGAAAAAAGGTGAAAATTTTCGAAAAACTGACCACGCTGTGGTGTTCGTAAAAATCTAATATTTTCTCCATAAAATCGGCTTTCCCTTTTTCAAGAGAACCACCATTTGAGAGGTAAATATATAATAAACATTCAAAAAGCAAAAAGCCTAATTTCTCGTCATTTGTCCATTTTTCCTGATTAACATCTTTAGCGAAGATTAATTCTGATGGAAACCCAAAAACAATTCCTGTTTGAGAAAAAACAACGTGTTTAAGGTGACTTTTATCTGATGGAAAATCAGGAATGGACAATTTAATCTCTTGTTTTTCAACGAGATTAAAGTATTTTCCAATCCATCCTTTTGAAGCGGGTGAAATCATAAAACAAAGTTAAACTTAATTTATAACCTAGTTGCAAAAAAATCATTTTTCTTCTTCGATTCTCTTTTTATAAACAAATAAAAGTAGGATGCACAAAAACAAAATCATAGCCATTGAAAACCATGTGGTACCGAAACCAAAATAATGAATAAGATTGAGTCCAAGGTTGTGTCCTAAAATGTGGGCAAGCGAAAATGCCATGGTGAAAAGTGCCATGTATTCTCCCATATTCCCTCTTTTTGCGCGTTGCAAGGCTAAACTATTGATGAAAGGGAAATTAAACATTTCTCCAAAAGTCATGAATAAAATTCCTACTAACGGAACAACTTTCCAAGAAAAAAGAGCGATTATTAAGAAACTTAGAGCTAATAAAATCAAACTGATGGTTATGGTTTTGTAAATAGAAATAGATGGTCTTTCTAAATATTTCACCAAAGGCATTTCGATCAAAAAAATCAGAAATCCATTTAGGAAAAAGAGCATTCCTATTCCTTGCTCATCTAATTTAAAATTCGCTTTGTAAAAAAGTGGAACGGTTGAAAAGTACTGCAAAAAGGTAAAACCTATCAAAAAAGTTATAAAAATCAGGAGCAAGTAGGTTTTGTCTTTGTAAGGTGACTTTTTAATTTGTTGCTTTTCTTCTTCCTTCTGAGAATTAGATGCTTTTTTGTTTAATAATGTAAGAAATACCAGACCTGCTAATATACACGATATTCCATCTAGCCAAAATAAGCCTGAAAAATCAAAATTCACGATGATAAAACCACCTATTGCAGGACCTAAAGAAAAACCTAAATTTATTGCTAAGCGTAACAAAGAAAGTGAACGAGTTTTATTTTCTTCACTTGAATAAGTATTAATTGCCACATAGGAAGCTGGCCGAAAAGCATCTGCTAAGAGCATCACGATGAAAACTCCTCCACACAAGCCCCAAAAGGATGCAACAAATTGGAGAAGTACGAAGGCTATTCCAGATAATATTAAACTCCAAAACATTAGGGAATAAAACCCAATTTTTGAACATAATTTTCCTCCAATCCAGGCACCGAAAACTGACCCTAAACCAAAGAAGCTCATAATCCAAGCAATTTTTTCCAAAGAAAAATTTCTTTCAGTTGTCAAATAAATTGTTAGAAAAGGAATTACCATCGTTCCTGCCCGATTAATAAAAGTTATCAGTGCGAGAAACCAAATTTCACGACTTAAACCCTTAAAGGAACTTAGATATAAATTTAAAATTTTCAACAACTGTGAATTTAGGAAAGGTTTAATACAATTTATGTTGCAAAAAACATGCAGAGCAGATTAAATGAAAAAACCCAGTTAAACTTGACATTTAACTGGGTTTTGCTCCCTCTGCTGGACTCGAACCAGCGACCCTCTGATTAACAGTCAGATGCTCTAACCAGCTGAGCTAAGAAGGAATTCAGCTGACATTTTTTCAAATGCGAGTGCAAATATAAGTAAAGAATTTTAATTCAAAAACAAATTTTAGGATTTTTTTTCATTTTTTTCAAAAATCTTCTTCGTCAAGTGTGAAATCATCAATAGAATTCTCTATGCAATCTGAAATTTCGTCAGTATCAACTAGTCCTTCAGGTGCATTTTCGTCAAATTTTGCTGGACGTAAAATGTTTGTTTTTGAAACATTTAGGCGAATTTCAGTGCGAATAAAACCATCTTCTTGTGTAAATGCTTTCGCAAAAGGAGTACCTGTTAATTCAACAAGGGCACCTTTTTTTAAAAAATCTAAAATTCTAAGATTTGCCCCATCTTTTTTCCAAATGGTACAATTTACCCAAGTTGTTCGCGTTTTCGCCTCACCATTTCGCTTGTCTTTCCAGTTTTTGTTGTGTGCAACAGGGAAATTTATCGCATAAACGCCTCTTTCCATATTTTTAATCGTTGCATCTTTTCCAATGTTTCCAATAAGTCTTGTTTCAAAAATAGTTGCCATAGTGTTTTATTTGAGGTGTTTTTCGAGATGAAAATTAAGAAAAGAATTAAGATTTACAAATTTATTCTCCATTTTTTTTAATCTTTGGACAAAAAACTCCAATAGGTGGATCGATTTACTTCATTTAAACGTGTTTCGGGATAAGAGTTAATGAAACTTTTTGGGAATTTATTTTTTTCCTTTTTGTTCCATTTCATTTGATAAGCAATTTTTTTGTCTCCCACAATTTCAATCAAATCAACCTTTTGTTTGGTGTGGGTAATCCAAAAATACAAATTGTGAGTTTCATCCAAAGATTTTTGCTTTTTTAATTTCTCAGCAACAAACCAGTTTTTCCAAAGATTATCAGCATCACTTCGCACTTCCAAATCATTAAAATTCCTAATAAAGGCATTTCTTATTCCATTATCCGTAAAATATAGACAATGGGTTTTTTTTAATTCATATTTCAAATCTGTTGAAAATGCGGGAATTTTAATTAAAATTTGCGATTTTACCAACAAATTCACATACCTTTCAACCGTTTCATTGTCTAAGTCTGATTTTATTCCCAATTCATTATAGGAAATGTGATTTCCAACTGACAAGGAAATATTTTGTAACAAACGACGTAAATTTTCAGTTTTATTAATTCGCTCTTTCGAATTTAAGGTGCTTTTTAATATTTGTGCAGCTGATTCTTCTAAAAAGACAATCGCATCCTCTTTTTCTCCAAAAACCTTTTCTTGGTTGCCGAAAATTAGTCGCTGTTCGAGATTATTTTCAATTTGTATTAAACCGTAATGTTTGGCGATTTCTTTGAAACTTGGACTCGTTGCTTTGATTACTAAATCCTGACTTAATAAAGCTTCCATGAGCAGTTCATCAATGACAGGATCAAATGAACACAAGCATAATAAATTTACAGCTAGGTCACTAAATAAAACGCTTTCTATTAACTCCTGAAAATTAGATAATAATTGCGCCTCTTTAATGATTACAAAGTGATTTTCTTCAAACAGTTGTTGGAACGCTTGCGGATCTTGCGCTTGAACAGTTTTTTTGGTTTTTTTATTTGAAATATCCAACAATTTGAAATTTCCATCCAAAGCAATTTGTTGGATAAATTCTTCTTCGTTTAAGTTCTCTTGACTACCCAAAACAAGTACAATTTTGTTGTTTTGAATTTTCTCCTTAATTTTCTTAATTGTTTCTCTTTCAAGCATATTTTATCTTTATATCGCAATAATTAATTAATTTTTGCTTTATTTATGCTTCGAAGATAGCAAAAAAAATCAAATTAGATCTTTATGCTCAAGTTTAGTTGTATTTGTGCTTAGCTAAAAAGTAATAAAAAGTTTTCAAGAGAAGATTACTTCGTTCAATCAAAATTACATGCGTATATTTTTAATGGAAAAAAGCTTTAGCTTAATTCATAGAAAACTGATCTTGGATATAAAATATACGCTACATCTTGTCGAGCTGTGTTAATTTGATCGCGACAAAAAGCGTATACTTTACAAAGTTTTAGAAAAAAATTGAGGTTAAAAATGGCCTAATATAATTCTTCTTTTAAAGCAGTCCTATAATCTTTTATTTCCTCTCGATTAATTTTATGGTCTGCATTTTTTAACAAATTAAGCAAATACAATAAGTTTTCGTTGTCATCAATTTCTAATGGATACTCGTTTCCATCCTCATCTTCTTCGTACTGTGCTTGAACATCAAAAGCTTCATTTTGTTCCAAAAACTCGTACGTTAAACGTAGCACTTTTACAACCAATGGATCTTGTTCTTTTAAAGCAAGCTCTCTAAGGGCTTTTAAGTCTTCAATTAAACCTTTTGCTGATATTCCGTTCTTTTCAACATTTTTTATGATATCATCCAATTTGATGTTTGCTGCTCCTATTTTCATATTCTTATTTGGAATTTATTTTTGCTGTAACGCTTATTTCATTCGTGGCAAAAGTAAAGAGATTTTTTTAATTATTCATCTTTTTTCTTTCTTGGCTATATTTTTTTTATTATCTATGTCCGCAAATAATATTAATTTTAAATCGGCTACTTATCAAAGCGAGGGAAGGTAAGCCAATTCTAAAACAATAAGGTAACAATTGACAACCATGAAAAAAACCCTAACAACACTTGCAATTATTTGCTCATTGACAGTTTTCGGACAGATTTTAGTAAAACAATTGAACTTGATCCAAAATTTGTAAAGGCATATTACAGCAGAGCATCAGTATTTGTAAATCAAGAAAAATATATGGAGGCTTTACCCGATCTTGATAAGACAGTTGAACTTGACCCAACAACACCAAACGTATTGACACTTCGTGGACAAATTCGTGCTCAAACAGGAAACAAAAAAGGTGCTTGCGAAGATTTCAATCAAGCCAAGCAAATTGGAGATAAACAGGCTGACAAATATCTATCTCAATTTTGTGGTAACGAGCAACAAGTTGGCGAATCATTAATGCTTGATTGGCCTGAAAGTGAAAACTGGAAGCTTGGAAGTAGCCAAGAAAATGAAAAGATGGCCATGCTTGAATTAATTCATTCAAATGAAACACTTGAAAATTGGACTGAAATAGGTACCATGATGTCAATTAAAGGGGCTGTGAATATTCCAATGGACAAAGCAATGAATTTAATGTATGACCAGGCAAAACAAAATTCACCAAAAGCAAAATTGACTTTTATTGAAAAGGATGAGTCAGTAGAATATCCTTGGATAATTTTCACTATTGAAGCACCAAATTTTAAAAATGACAAAACACCTGAATCGCAGCTTTGGTATATTGTTCAAGGAAAAACATCACTTTACACAAACTTTCGTGCTGTTAAGCAAGAAACAGTTCCAGCAGATTTAAAAGACAAATGGATAAAATTTTTTAAAACAGGAAAAGTTATTTACAAATAGCCGATTGAAGGAACTATTGTTGCTGAAACAAGTCTAAAAAAATGGCGAAAGCTTGAATACGAGTAATCAGTAAAAGTAAAAAAAAGATCTTGGATTGCCAATAAAACGTGTTTTAAAAAAACGCTTGCTTCCTAAATAGGCAAAAGTTTTAGGGGTGGGTGCACAACAATATAAACAGATATGAAGACGCAAACAAAATTCACAATCACATTTTTATTAGTAGCATTTTTATTAGCAGCTTGTGGGCAGGATAGTATTAAAAAACCAGACAACACTTTAAGCGACAATTCTTACATTGAAGAGTTAGTAGAAAAGCAAATTGGACAAAGTAATTATTACATATCTATTCCCAAAGACTACACATTAGAAGCGTCTGATGGC
This sequence comes from uncultured Chitinophaga sp., assembly GCA_964532475.1. Classification (GTDB taxonomy): domain Bacteria; phylum Bacteroidota; class Bacteroidia; order Flavobacteriales_D; family Crocinitomicaceae; genus M2408. The sequence goes on along the minus strand of CAZHLZ010000232.1, from coordinate 674 downwards.
CCGGACTTTTCTGTTTATTATTTTTACCCAACAGATACGACAATTGTAGCAAATTATTCCGGTGGTTTTTATTTTGGAAATCACCCAAGTCAATTTCCACCAGTAAACGTCAATTGCAAAACAGACAATTCAAAAAGCAAAATACTTGGAAAAAATACTGATTGGACAATTTATAATTGTAAAAACAACTATTCAATTCAGACAATAATAGAAAGTAAAAGTGCAGAAGGTTGGAATAAATTTATTCACGCTTATGGCAGTTCAAATTCAAAAACAGACCTAAACAAGCTATTAAATATTTTTTCAACAATGAAAAAGAAAAAATAGCACTACTAATAAACACAGGTTTTGGGTGAGGTGATTTACAAAGTTTTGAGATTTGTATTCCGAAACCAAAGTCCGAAACCCTTATCTCAACAAAACCGCTCCACGTTCACCTCCCGCTCCGCCAAGAAAATAAAACACATCGATTCATAATAAATCAAGGAGCATGGCAAGGAGCTTAAATCCCTATTATCACAACTGGTAAAAAAGTTGTTATTTTTAAAATAAAAGTGTAGTTTTGGCTTATTAGAAAAGAAATTCCTTTATCAGAATTTTATTCGATGGGTGTTTTAATTTTAATAACCTCAGTTCGATTGTAAAATTGAAATTCAGATTGACATAAAAAACTG
>CAZHLZ010000231.1:0-6436 GCA_964532475.1 uncultured Chitinophaga sp. | reverse complement strand
TTAAAGAAGGTAAAAACACCTTTTCTATCCACTGTAACTTCACTTTGAATCGCGGATTTAGGGATGTCATTTATGGAAGCTAAAACATTATTTTTTGAATCAGTAATTTTAAAATTCACTAAATAAAGAGTTCCTGTAGCATAACCATTTGATGCCACACCAGTAATCAAAAGTACAAAATCAGTTGTTGTTCTAATTTGCTCTTGGATGTTCATTCCCATCATGGAAGTGTTGATATTATCTAAAACAACAGCAGAAAAATGATGCGTGGAACCTTGAACCCATTTGTAATTTAATTCAGTGGATGTTCCATTAGATGATGAATTTGTTTGACTCGTATTTTGTGTATTGGTAGTGTTATTAACAACAGGATTCACGATTTCTGTTTGTGTAGTATTGGTGTTGGTATTTGTATTGATGTTTGTATTCGTGTTGGTATTCGTGTTTGTCGAATTAGTATTAACGTTCGTTGAATTAGTATTTGTTGTGTTTGTATTGGAGTTTGAATTTGAATTATTCGTATTTGTAATTGCTTCAGTAGTTGAATAAGAACTCACAAATTGATTTTCATAAACTGGAGCATTTTTGATTTCTACATGATCGAAGTAACGCAATTTATAGCCTTTTTTCTTCGTTCTTGTTATTTTCATCGTTGATTCAAAACCCATTGTATCAAAATAAACCGCCTTGTTAATGTTTGGAATTTTCTCATCCTTAAACATAATTCTAACTTGATTAGAACGACTAGTAACACCAGTAATTTTTACATTGGTTTTAGGCTCAATATTTTGTTTAATCCCGTTAATGACAACATAAAATGGATTTCCATCTTCTGAGAAAATAACAATGTTAGAGGTGTTTTGCGCATAATATACTGTGATCGAAACAACAGCAAATAATAGGGAAAGTAATATTTTTTTCATATTTATTGATTTTAATTTCTGTTTGGTTTTCAAATACTATACCAAAAACTTTTTTTTTACTTTTAAGAGACTAAATTAGTAAATATTTAACAAATAAAGTCCTTAATCGATAAAATTCTTTTGAAAATCATCAAAAAAAGCCTTTTAACAAAATTTAATTTAAAAGTGTAACAAACTTTCGTAAATTTGTTATTTGAAATAAAAAATCAACTTAGTCGTTAACCTAAAGAAATTCTATTAATGCTGAGTAAAATATTAAATAAAATTTGCAGTTTGAAATTTACGTTTTTGCTTGCTATTTTATTTGTTAGTTGCAATTTATTTTCTCAGCAATTGTTAACTGGTACAATTTACGACGAAAATAAAATTCCTATTCCCTTTGCCAAGGTTTTTGTGAAAAATAGCGCAGATTTGCGAGTTCAAGCAAATGAAAAAGGTATTTATGAAATGCGTTTGATGCCAGGCGAATATTTTTTAGTTTATTCCTCATCAGCATACGAAGATCGTGAGTCTTACGTGATTATGAAGGACCAACAAGAAATTAAGGATATTCAACTATTCCCTGTTTCTTTTAAGGATTTTCAAGATGTTGAGGCTTCGGCTAAAAAATCAAATCCTGGGAGGGAAATCATGTTAAAAGTGGTTGAAAAACGTGACAAAATAAATCCTTGGGCTTATCCTCATAAAGTAAATGTTTACATCAAGGCTTCAGAAAAGATTGCGGATGAGCCATCGAAAAAGAAAGCTAAAACAGACGAAAAAACGAAGGAAAAGGAGAAAGAAAAAAAGAAAAAAACGAACGAAACTACTACTACAAATCCAAATGAAATTGAAGACCCATTCGCTGCTGAAAAGAAAAAAATGATGGATGAGATTAACCGTTTAAACATGGTTGAAATTCAATTGGAACGTAATTTTGCTCCTTCGAATAAGGTCAAAGAAATTCGAAATGCTTACACAAAACGTGGGTCTGACGCAGATTTATATTATACAACAACCGTAAAATCTAACTTCAATTTTTTCGAAAACCTACTTCATTTGGATGATTTACATCAATCTCCTGTGAGTTCGCCCATTTCAACTCCTGGGATTTTGTCCTATAAATATAGATTAGAAGCTCAGTATGAAGAAAATGGTAGGAAAATCCATAAAATTAAAATCATTCCAAGAATTACATCTACCTCAACCTTAACTGGTTATATTTATGTAATTGATTCCTTATGGTTAATTCAAAAGCTTGAGCTCTCTCTTGAAAAAGGAAATCTTTTCAAATACGACAATTTTACGATTCAGCAAGAATTTGTCCATCCTGGAGATTCTATGTGCGTTTTGAGCAAACAAAATTTGATTTATGGCCTAAGTTATGATAATAAAAAATCCTCGTACAAAACAGAAGCAGTTTTTTCAGATTACGATTACGCAGTAAAATTTCCAGCTAAGTTTTTCTCCAATGAACTTGCTGTCACTGAGCAAGAAGCGTATGAAAAAGATACTACTTTTTGGAACAAAAATAGGGTTATTGAACTGACTGACGAAGAAAAAAGATTCATTATTGTAAAAGATAGTATCAAAGAACGCTTGAATCGAAAAGAATATTTAGATTCCATTGATGCGATTTTCAACAAAATTACTCCACTAAAAATTCTTTGGTTTGGTGTTGATCATAGAAATAGAGCAAAACAATTTCAATGGACAATCAATTCAATTGCTGCAACTGCAAGGCCTTTGTATATTACTGGACCGCGAGTTGCACCAGGATTTAGTTTTTTCAAAAAATGGAAAAATGAACGATTCATAGATTTTTACAGTGAAACTTCTTACGGATTTGTAGATAAAACCATATTTGCATCCAATTGGTTTAGGTATCGATACAATCCTTTCAAATACAGCACGATACGAGTTTCTTTTCGGAATGGGGTAGATGTGTTCCGTAATTACGATGCGATATCACAAATATTTAATGCTAACAATTTTTATGGTTCAACACAAGTAAATGCTGGTCATGATTTTGAAATTGTAAATGGCTTGTTTTTCAATGCTAATTTTAATTATGCCGAAAGAAGGAGTTTAAGTGGTAGCAGTTTTTTAGGCTTTATTGATTCAACTGAATTGTCTTCAAGCTCCTATTTCTTTGATTTTGAGACATATCAAGCATTGGTTGGGAATTTCAATTTGAGTTATACTCCAAAACAAAAATACATGCGTGAACCTTATCGAAAAGTGATTTTAGGTTCAAAATGGCCAACATTTTATGTCAATTTAGAAAAGGGCTTTGAAAATATTTTAAAAAGTGATGTAAATTTTGCTTATTTTATGTTTGGATTTTATCAAAGTTTTCAATTAAAAACGATTGGAACAACAAATTATCATGTAAAAACAGGACAATTTTTATCTTCTTCAAGATTGTATGAAGCAGACTTTAAATATCACCGAAGAAGCGATCCATGGTGGTTTTCAAATCCATTGTATTCTTTTCAGGATTTACAAGTTTCATTACCATCGCGAAAAATATTTTATGAAGGACATTTTGTGCATCATGATAATGGCGCAATAATTAACAAAATCCCTTACATGAAAAAACTTAACATCGGAATCGTATTTGGTGGTGGAGCACTTTATGTTGAAGAGTTTAATTATTTTCATTCTGAACTTTTTGCTGGTATAGAAAGAAACTTTAAATTTTCAAAACGGAGATTACGCATTGGTATCTATGGCGTTTTGTCGGATGGAAATAACATCAAACCTACAACAACTTACAAAATTTCTTTTGCGGTATTAGATGATCGTGATATGAAATATAATTTCTAATTCCTTTTCTTTTTTGGATAGAAGTTAAAAGTAACGAATTATTTGTTCGTATTCACTTGGTGTTTTAATTCCCAAGTTTAGTAAACTTTGATCAAGCCCTTTAATTTTTTTTCCTTGTTTGGCTTTCCTTACTTCGTCGATTTTTGTTTTTGTTTTCATGGCTTCTAATTTTAGATAAAGGTATTCAAATTTGATACCAATTTTTTCCACAATTAGTGAAGTGTATGTTTTATTGATTTAACTTAACCTCTTTAGAATTATAGCCGATAAACCTGATTTATTTTATTCCAAGACTTACCTTGATAAGCACCAAATAATTAAAGTAAATCTGTATATTTTTATGTTAAAGGTTTTAGAACATCAAGAAAAATCGACTAGAGTGCATAGTTTGAGCTTTTCTTGAGACCAAATAAACCGAAAAGCCAGCAGAAATCAATCAGCTTCTATTTGCAATTTATCCAGTATTAGCAACACCTTTTAGCGAGATCAAACAGTAAAGGAAATTCGAGAAAAGTGATAATTTGATTATCCAAATTAAAATCAATATAAATCAGGTCTAGGAATTTAGTTTATTCATTTTGTCAATCAATTACAAACCCCTTTATTTGATTCAATTTCTCCCCTACTCTGCCAAAATAGCATCAATATCAGCAATTGAATTGATTTTTTTGGCCCTTTTTCTTAGATTAAACTGAAAATTCTTTGACCCACGAGCCTTTAAGAAGTCAGCATATTCGCTGATTGCGACTAAATTTCCTGCCAAGACTACTAAAATTTTATTAACTCCCTTGGGATCAAAAACCAATTTGTCCCATTTTTTTGAAACACGAGACAACAATTTATCTTTCCCACTGAAATGGAAAATTTTCGCATCTTCCTCTAATCCTTTCGAATTTATTAAAAAATTAGCATCTGTTACCGCTAATTCCCCCGTTCCAATTAACTTGTCAATTTTATCCCAATTGTACAAACCAAAGGAAGAAATTTTGTAATTTCGGATAATATCAGCTTCCATTTGTATTTGAGCTTCTATTTCTTTTTTCTCTTTTACTTTTTCATTTAATGTGTTTATCTTGGCAGTAATATCTGCTGTTGACTCATTTTCAAGCAAATAAGGAGAAACATTAAAAGAGATATTTTTGTCCGAATTGCTCAAAGTCATTTTATAGATTCCTTTTTTTGAATTAACAACTGCCAAAGAAACATCGAACCAAGTTTCTTCCAATACCCAATTATTTCTCGCAGGATTATTTTTATCGTTTTCATCCAAACACAACCATTTCAAGCCATCAAATGGTTTTAATTCATCATGCGTTGAATAATCAACTTCCAATTGAAATAAATTATCATCTTCAAAAAGTTTTAATTTTTCCTTTTTTCTACTATTCACTTTTGGAGTTGAAATTCCTTTGAAATCCCATTTACCAGTTTCTTTATCAATCTTATAAAAAGAAAAATCATTTCCTTCTTTATAGGATGCAAAATCAACTTCAACGGCTTTACCTGGAGCAATTTCTAACTTTTCACCTCCTTGATTGGCGCCAATTTCAAACATTCCTGCAGAAATAAAATCGTAACTTACACCCGAAGAATCGTAAGTCATTGGAATTCCACTTGCAATTATTTCCGCTGGAGTATTAATTGAGCGGTAAGCCAAATCAACTTTTCCTTTTACTTTTTTTCCTTTGGAATCAACTAAAGAATTAGCTGGAATGGAAATAATTGTCCCTTCTTTTGTTTCAATTTTAGCATCTTTAGAAGCATCAAATGAAAAATTATTCGTTGGAACATCAACTCCTTTGAAAGGCGGTTTTATAGCAGATAACTTCTCCTTTGCTTGTTTTTCATTGGTTCCATTGCAAGCATAAATAACTAAAGTTAAAAAACTTACCATAACAACAGGAGATAAAATTTTTACGCTGATTGAACTTTTCATGATTTTAGGTTTTAAAGTTTTTATATTCTTGTTTAATCATTCACATAGGTATGCAAATAGAGTTTGTTTTTGTCTAAACTTAACCAATGAAATTGATTTGTTTTTGGATCATGTGTCAAACTAAATCCCGAAGAAATAAGCTTTCCATCAATAAAAACTTCCATTTTTCGGTCATTGCATTCTGCATAATGTTTATTCCCATTTGAAAAGGCAAAAAAGTTATTTGCTTCCACTGGTCCAAATCGTTTTTCGCTTCCTTTTGGAATCACGTATGCTTTATCATCCTTAAAATCAAAATTATAGGCTTTTCCTTTGACATTATACCATTCAGGATAAATTGGACCTAATTTTGCTTCCTCAAAGGTGATTTTAATGCCATTTTTATAAAATTCATCATAAATTCCATTTTTTTTGACCATATAAATATCTGGAAAATAACTACAATCATAATTTATAATTTTCGTATGTTCCGTTTTCTTTCCATTCACAAATAAGGTAGAGTCAGATTTACTAATGTAAATAAAATCTTCTCCAACAATATAAAAATCTTTTATCTCGAAATCATTGGAAGTACCAACCACCTTAAATTCATTCTTTTTGTAGGCAGAATATTCAAAAACATTATTACCTAAATCTTTCTTAAAAAGCATTCTAAAGTATGGTGTGTTTTCTAAATTACCCCAATACAAATCTACCGTATTGAATACACCAAGATGATTTTTCCCTTCATAAATGGTATCCTTCCCGCTGTTTCTGAAGACATGAAGAA